>JBFGEP010000009.1:0-16872 GCA_041580055.1 Rhodothermales bacterium
CCCGGGGTTGAGTCTCGGGAGAAGCACCGACTGCACAATCCACGCGAAGTCGACATTTGCGACGAGCACGTGTTCGAGCCCGACGCGTCGGCCGGCCGCTCGCCGGACCAGCTTGTTCCGTCGATCTTGAACACGTGTGATCAGCCCCGTTCCGTCTCCGACTGGCAGGTACGCGACGGAGTCGCCTACCGCGATGGGGTTCGTTTCGGTCTGTCGCTCAAGGCGAAACTTTCCACGGACCTTGCAGAGCACAAGGCCGTCCCCGGAGTGTACCTCGTACCAACTGCCCGTTGACTTCCAGACGGTCCCGACTTGCTCGGTATCATCGTGCTGTGCCATGCCCTCCTCGCAAGGCCGTGGTCCGTAGTTAGTGGGTCTCCTCCGAGTGAAACCTGGTCCGACACCCTTCGTCTACTCCGGAAAACGGTTGAAGATCACGAACCCGGCGATACACGATGTCCGAACAGGCACAGGAACAGGAAAAGGGAAAGGGGAAGAAGCGGAGCAAGAAATATAAACGGGTGCGCGAGAAGTTTGAGGAGCTTCCGCTCGAGGAGAAGGCCACGTTCCTCGTGGAAGCCGTATTCACTACGCTGACGAAGGGAATCGAGCACGCCGGGAAGGCTTTCTCCGAAGAGCTGAACTCGCTTTTCGAGCAGGCTCGCGAGCAGGCGGAGCGTCACGCAGAGTCGGCTGAGGACGACTCCGGCCCGGGCGAAGGCGCTCCGGGCGAAGCCGACGCCGCCAACGACGAACCCCCTGAGGCCTCGGGTGAGCACGCGGACGATGAGCCAGCCGAAGAAAAAAATTGAGTTCGATCGGTTGAACTTGATCGGCAAGGCGGTCTACATCGGGGGCGCGGGCTTTCGCGTCGTCGCGGGTGCGATAGACTCGGCGGTGAACCGGGCCGTCGACATCTATCTGGACGCCGAGAAAGCCTTCAAGCAGGGACTCGATCCGAATATCGAGGACGCCAAGATTCTAGACGAGCGACCCGCGAACGAGAACGCGACGCACGCACCCCCCCGGCAAGAGCCGCCGGCGACTGACTAGCCCTCGATGGCTGCCGCCGCGGGCGTCTCACTGTCGGCTCCGTCGGTCGACTCCTCATCGGCGACATAGAACACGCTCGCCGGATCCGCCTGCGGCTTCGACTCGAGTGCAATCGAGAGCACCTCGTCCATCCGCTTCACGTAGGACACCTTCAGTCCCTTCAACACCTCGGCGTCGATCTCCTCGAGGTCTTTCTCGTTCTTGTCCGGCAGCACGACGCGCTTGATTCCGGAGCGTTTCGCGGCAAGCACCTTTTCCTTGATTCCACCTACCGGCAGGACCAGGCCGCGCAGCGTAATCTCGCCCGTCAGCGCGACGGTGTGCTTCACTCGCCGCTGCGTGTAGATGGAGACCAGAGCGGACAGCATGGCAACGCCCGCGGACGGACCGTCTTTGGGTACGGCTCCCGCCGGCACGTGCACGTGGAGGTCCCACAGCCGGAATGCGGCATGCGGGATTCCGAGGTCGTCTGCGTTGGCTTTCACGTACGACAGTGCTGCCTGAGCGGACTCCTTCATGACGTCGCCCAGCTGGCCGGTGAGAATCAGCTTTCCGGAACCGCGTGACACGGACGCCTCGATGAACAGGATGTCCCCGCCGACGGGGGTCCATGCGAGGCCCGTCGCAACACCCGGTACCTGCGTACGTTGCGCCACCTCGGAGAAGTACTTCTTGGCGCCGAGATATTCCTTGAGGTCCTCTTCGGTGATCTCCGCCCGCTCGATTTTCCCGATCGCGACGTTCTTCGCCACGCCACGGGCAACGGACCCGACGGTACGCTCCAGTTGGCGAACACCCGACTCCCGCGTGTACCCGTCGATGATCTGGCGGATCGCTTCGTCCGTTATCTCGAACTGCTCGGCCGTCAGACCGTTTTCCTGCGTCTGGCGCGGCACCAGGTACTGCTTCGCGATCTCGAGCTTTTCTTCCTGCGTGTATCCGGTGATCTCGATCATCTCCATCCGGTCGCGGAGAGGATTCGGGATCCGCTCGAGGTAGTTCGCGGTGGCGATGAAGAGCACCCGCGACAGATCGTAGTCGAGCTCCAGGTAGTGATCGTTGAAGGTGTTGTTCTGCTCCGGATCCAGGACTTCCAGGAGGGCGCTTGACGGGTCGCCTCGGAAGTCGGCCCCGAGCTTGTCGACTTCGTCGAGCATGAAGACGGGATTGGCTGTGCCGGCCCGCTTCATTCCCTGCAGGATCCGGCCGGGGAGTGCACCCACGTACGTACGCCGGTGGCCGCGAATCTCCGCCTCGTCACGTATTCCGCCAAGGCTCATCCGCACGAACTGCCTCCCGAGTGCCCGCGCGATGCTCTTGCCGAGGCTTGTCTTGCCCACGCCCGGTGGCCCGTGGAAGCAGAGGATCGGCGCCTTCATGTCGCCCTTCAGCTTCAGGACGGCGAGATACTCCAGTATGCGCTTCTTGACCTGCTCCAGCCCGAAGTGGTCCTCATTGAGGATGTCCTCCGAGCGCTGAATGTCGAGCTGATCCTCTGAAAACTCTTTCCAGGGGAGGTCGAGTATCCAGTCGACGTAGTTACGAGTCACCGCGTAGTCGGGCGAGGCGGGGTTCGTTCGGCCGAGCTTCTCGAGCTCCTTGTCGAGGGCTTTCTCGACAGGCTCGGGGAGCTTCTTGCTCTTGGCTTTTTCACGGAGCTCGGCCACCTCGGACGCCGTTGCTTCCGACTCCCCGAGCTCATCCTGAATCGCCTTGAGCTGCTGGCGAAGCAGATACTCGCGCTGCTGCCGGTCCACGTCCGTCTTGACGCGAGAGCGGATTTCCTCGGAGAGCTGCAGCACCTGGATCTCGTGATCCAGGTGGTCCATGACCTGGTCCGCCCGATCGATGAGCGAGATCGTCTCCAGCAGCTTCTGCTTGTCCTCAACCTCCACCTGAAGGTTCGAGGCGATGAAGTGGATCAGGAACGTCGGCGACTCGATGTTCTGAATGGCGAAGGCGGCCTCGCTCGGCAGGTTCGGGGACATGTGCACGATCTGGATCGCCAGCTCCTTGATCGACCTGATCCTGGCGGTCAGCTCGATGTCGTCCACTTCCATCTGCTCGTCGATCGGGTTGACGCGAGCCTTGAAGTAGGGGTCCACTTCCAGGTATTCCTCGATCCTGAATCGGCGCTTACCCTGGATGACGATCGACTTTGACCCGTCCGGCATCTTTATGAGCTTCAGAATCGAAGCTACGGTTCCGATGTCGTACAGGTCGCCGGATTCGGGATCCTCGATGTCGCTGCTCCTCTGCGCTACGACGCCCACGAGCCGATCGCCCGCGAAAGCATCCTTCACAAGCTTGAGCGAAGCATCACGTCCCACCGTGATGGGCAGAACCACGCCGGGGAACAGCACCGTGTTGCGGAGGGCGAGGATCGGCAGCGAGTCCGGAACCTCCGCCATGCTCATCTCCTTCTCCTCGTCGGGTGTAGGGAGAGGGATACTCTGCTCGGGATCGTCCTCGGTGGTCAGCCAGAACCGGTGATATTGCATGAAGCGTGTCTGGAAAATGAAGTCTGTCGCGCGATAGCAGCGTCGTAATCCCCGGGTCGGGATCCCACACCCGCGAATTCGAAACTCAAAAACTGGGCCAAGACTCGAACCTGTCATTGTGGCCGCGACAGACTCGGAGGCCTTCATGCCATCGCGTCACCCCGCATCAGGAGAATGTTGTCGAAGCAGGACTTGGACCGTCGATTCCAGCTGTTCGCCGCGGAATGGCTTCGGCAATACGACACCAATGTTCGCGTCGGGCTCGCCGACGTCCGTATCGCCGGTGATCAGCACAATCGGTATGGACGGTAACGCTCGCCGGACCGCAGCCGCGAACTCGCGGCCGGACATCTCGGGCATGCCCTGGTCGGTGAATATCAAGTCGAAGGACCGCGACTGCAGGAGTTCCAGTGCGGCCGGGCCGGAAACCGCCTCCTCGACCTCGTGCCCCTTCAGGCGCAGAAGTCGGGCCAGAACATTCCGAACCATTTCCTCGTCGTCGACGACCAGAATTCTCGCCGGGGCTCCGGTTTCGGCATCCTCCGCCGCGGCCTCCCCGCGTGACGGTATCTCGGCGGACGGAAAGCTCACAATGAAAGAAGTGCCGTAACCCAGCTTCGTCTCGACCTCGATATCCCCCTCGTGATCCTGCACAGTGCCGTAGGTGACGGCCAGGCCCATCCCGGTTCCTCGCTTTCCTTTTGTCGTGAAGAGCGGCTCAAAGATGCGCGCGCGGATGCGGTCCGTCATCCCGGTGCCGGTGTCCGCCACGGTAACGAGGACGCGGCTATCCGTCGCGTCGGTACTCGTGCGAATTCTGATCTGGCCACCCTGGGGCATCGCCTGGACGGCGTTCAGGATCAGGTTGACGAACACGTCGCGAAGCTCGGACGGGGAGCCGAGGATCGGCGGGATGTCAGCAAAATCGACATGCGTGTCTATCTGAATATTCTGTCGTCGTGGCTCGTTATACCAGTACGGTTTGGTCAGCGCGACGGCGTCCTCGGCAATCCGGCGGAGGTCGACGGGCTCGAAGGCCCGCTGCCGCTCCTGTCGGATGTACTGCTGTATCCGTCGGACGAGGGCCGCCCCGTCCACTGCCGCCTTCTCGATGGTATGGAGATGTTCTGAGGCGGAGCCCAGGGCCGCCTCTTCGTCTGCGATCCGTTTCAGCAGCTCCGTGTGGCCCAGTATGCCACTCAGCAGGTTGTTGAAGTCGTGGATCATGCCCATCGTCATGCGGCCCAGCGTCTCCATCCGATGACGCTCGGTCTGACTCAGCATCCAGGACGCGGGCTCGGCGAGCACCTCGCCCGTCACGACGACAGCGACGGCGTGCTCGTCCGCCGACGAGAGGGCGACGGGAAGGAAGTGGATGAGGACCGGAAGTGCCTGGTCGCGGGCGGGATGTCGCACCATGAACAGCCGGTTGGTGACCAGGGAGCCGCCTGCCGCCTCGTCGATATACCCTGCCGCAAGCTCCTGGTCCTGATCGGGCAGGCGGGACCAGACGTCCTCCTGACCGCCGAAGACGGTCTCCCACGCGCCGTTGTGCTCGACCCGCTCGCCCGAGGGCAGGAACGTCGCTGCGAGCAGCTCCGGTTCTATCGAGAACGAGGTTTCCACGGCCTGCATCGTCTGTTCATCCGTAACTTCGACCGGGGCGAGAGCCGTCGCAGCGCTTTCCGCCAGCCTGTGGAGCGGCAGGACAACATTCCGGCTGTGCGCTAGTTTGAGGTTCGGCTCCGACCCACGACGTAACGTAACAATTCTAAGAGAGGTGCGCCCGCGATGTGGCACGAGAATATACTGGGAACGATTGGGGGGACGCCGTTGGTCCGGCTGAATCGCGTAGGGGGGGACCTGCCGTGCACGTTGCTGGCCAAGGTGGAGTTCTTCAATCCCGGTGGCTCGGTGAAGGACCGCATCGGGATCACCATGATCGAGGGTGCGATACAGCGCGGCGAGCTCAAGCCGGGCGGGACGATCATCGAGGGCACCAGCGGCAATACCGGTGCCGGCGTCGCGCTTGCAGCCATTGCTATGGGCTACAAGTGCATCTTCACGACGACGGACAAGCAGAGCAAGGAGAAGATCGATGTGCTGCGCGCCCTGGGCGCCGAGGTCCGGGTCTGCCCGACGAACGTCGCACCGGAAGACCCCAGATCGTACTACTCCGTCGCTCGCTCCCTCGCAGAAAAGATTCCCAACTCGGTGTATCTCAACCAGTACGACAATCTCGACAACGACCGCGCTCACTACGAAGCGACGGGCCCCGAGATCTGGGAAGACACGGCGGGCCGGGTGTCACATTTTTTCTGCGGTGCCGGTACGGGTGGTACAATATCGGGCACAACACGTTATCTGAAAGAGCGTAATAAATACCTTAAGACCATCGGCATCGACACGTTCGGCTCGGTCTACTACACCTACTTCCACACGGGCGTCTTCGACAAGAGCGAAATCTACCCGTACCTGACCGAGGGCGTCGGTGAGGACATCCTGGCCGGCAACATGAACTTCGATCTGGTCGACGACTTCGTTCGGGTCGACGACAAGACCGCGATGCTGATGACCCGTCGTCTGGCGAGAGAAGAAGGACTCTTCGTAGGCCAGTCGTGCGGGCTTGCCGTCGCCGGCGCCATCGACTGGCTGCGGGATCATGCGGACGAGGTGAAGTCGGACGACGTGGCGGTCGTGATACTGCCCGACAACGGGTACCGCTACCTGCAGAAGACGTACAACGACGATTGGATGAGAGGACACGGGTTCCTGGACGATCTCGAGGAGTTGACGGTGGATCGCGTGCTTCGGGCGCGCGCGGAGCGGCGCAAGGTGTACACGGTTGCTCCTTCGGACACCCTCGGAGCTGCCATCGACTATATGTCAGACTTTGGAATATCGCAGCTTCCGGTCGTTGAGGGTGGCAAGGTCGTGGGCAGCGTAAACGAATCGGCCATACTCAGCCATCTGCTGCAGCATCCCGGCGCCAGGCTGGAGCACGTAAGCAAGGTGATGAAGGAGCCGTTTCCGGTCGTGTCGCCGAGGCTTGAATTGCAGGAGCTGTCGGCGATGCTGAACACGGGGAACGGTGCGGTCCTCGTGGCGGCGGGTGACGACGGACACTACGAGATCATCACACGGAGCGATCTGATCAAGACGCTGGCGGCCGCCGGTGCAGAGGGGTCGAACGGAAAAACGAGAGGCAAACCATGAGTCAGAAGGAAGAGAGCACCAGTGCCGGCCAGTCGCAGCTGAACATCGAGTTGAGCGAGGACGTCGCCGAGGGCGTTTACTCGAATCTCGTGATGATCGCCCACTCGCCTGAGGAGTTTATCCTAGACTTCATCCGGGTCATGCCCGGCGTCCCGAAGGCCCGTGTCAAGAGCCGGATCATCGTGACTCCCCAGCACGCCCGGCGCTTGCTGAACGCGCTGGCGGAGAACATCGACCGGTTCGAGCGAAGCCACGGCGAGATCGTCGAAAGGACGCCTGCCGGCCAGCCGATACAGTTCGGCGGGCCCAGCGGCGAGGCGTAGAACTACTTCTTCGTCCAGGCCAGAACGAGCACGCCGACGACCAGGAACACGACGTGCGGGAGCCACGACGCCACGATCGGGCTCAGTGTCTCGGTGTAGCCGAAGGGCTCAGTGAACTTGATCAGAACGAGGTAGATGAAGGCCGTCGTCAGGCCTATGGCGATCTGTACGGCCTGACCGCCTCGTCGGCGTACGGCTGCCAGCGGCACGCCGATCAGTACCAGGATCAAGCTGGCGAAGGGATACGACAGCTTGGAGTAGTACTCGACGCGCGCCCGGCCGAGATTGTCCGCCCCGGTGCGCTCGAGCGACTCGATGTACGACGCCGCCACGGGTATCGTCATGGCCTCGACGTCCTTCTCTGTTCGAGCAAAGTCGCGAGGGTAGACCGTCAGCGTGGTGTCGAGGACCGGCACGATCGCCTTTGTCTCCGTTCCGTCGTCAGCGAACGTGCGGCGTGTAGCGGACTGAAACCTCCACACGTTCAGACTGTCGATCCATTGCATGCGTACCGCATCGATCCGCTCGACGAGGCGCTTTGAGTTCGAGTAACGCTGCAGCGAGACGCGATGGCCGACCTGCGACCTGCGCTCGAAGAACGCCACAGTGACGACGGTTCCCGGCGCCTCCTGTCGATGAATATCGTTGGAGTCGATCTGCCGGGGCGCGTCCTTCAGGTACTGTTCCTCAAAACTGAGGCGGACCGCGTTCGTTTTGGGCACGACGTAGCCGTTGAACCAGAAGGTCACGCCGGTGATCAGTATCCCGACGGTGAGGAAGGGCACCAGCAGGCGCTGGAGTGACACGCCGCTGGTTTGCAGGGCGGCGAGCTGCAGCTGCTGGGCCAGCCGGCCGGTCAGGTAGACGCACGACATGAAGACCGCCAGAGGGGTCGTCAGCTTGATGATCTCCGGGATGTAGTTGGGATAGTAGACCAGGAAGACCTCACGCATGCTGGCTCCTCGGTCCATGAAGTCGTCCACGTACTCCACGTAGTGCAGCACGATGAAGAAGACGATCAGCGCCCCGATCAAGAGCACCACGCTTTGGACGAAGCGCCTCAGTATGTGGCGGTCAAATGTGGTCAGCATCAAGGCCTTGAGAAAAACGCGCGCAGGGCGTTCAGGTGGGGCTTTCGGTGTCCGGCGCGGTGGAATGTTTCGCCGCAGGGAGCGTACCTTCCGACTCCCAGAATCGACCCAAGATACGGCGATATGAAGCTTCACGAGTACCAGGCCAAAGACATCCTGTCGCGGTTCGGAGTCGCGGCGCAACCCGGGACGGTTGCGTCGACTGTCGAAGAGGCGGTTGAAGCCGCCCGAAAAATCTCGGCCGAGTCGGGCAACGACGTCTTTGTCGTGAAGGCGCAGATACACGCCGGCGGCCGCGGCAAGGGAGGTGGCGTGAAGCTGGCGAGGGGCGTCGAGGAGGTACGCGAAAAGGCCGAGTCCATCCTCGGCATGATGCTGAAGACCCACCAGACCGGGCCCGAGGGGCAGAAGGTCAGGAAGATTCTGATCGCTCAGGCTGTCGACATCGACAAGGAGTTCTACGTCGGCGTTACGCTGGACAGGCAGCGCAACGCGAACGTCATCATGGTGTCGACGGAGGGAGGCGTCGAGATCGAGAAGGTCGCGGAGGAGTCGCCGGAGAAGATTCGCAAGGCGTGGATTGACCCCGCCGTCGGCCTCCGCTCGTACCAGGCACGGGCGCTGGCGTTCGGTCTTGGCTTTGAGGGCCAGGCACTCAAATCGGCCACGAAGTTCATCGTAGCGCTCTATCGGGCATTCGAGGAATCGGACTGCTCGCTGGCGGAGATCAACCCGCTCGTTCTGACGAAGCAGGGAGAGGTGCTCGCCATCGACGCAAAGATCAACCTGGACGACAATGCCCTGTTCAGGCATCCGGCCCTTGCCGAGCTGAGGGACATCCACGAGGAGGATCCGCTTGAGGTTGAGTCGACGGATTTCGGCCTGAACTACGTCAAGCTGGACGGCAACGTCGGCTGCATGGTGAACGGAGCAGGCCTAGCCATGGCGACGATGGACCTCATCAAGCTGGCAGGTGGCGAGCCTGCGAACTTCCTGGATGTCGGCGGGGGAGCGAGTGCGGATACGGTCGAGGCGGGTTTCCGGATCATCCTGAAGGACCCCAACGTGAAGGCGATCCTGGTCAACATCTTCGGCGGCATCGTGCGGTGCGACCGGGTAGCACGGGGCGTGGTCGAGGCGGCACAGAACGTCGAGATCAACGTGCCGCTGATCGTTCGACTTCAGGGTACGAATGCCGAGGAGGGCAAGCAGATTCTCGAGGAGAGCGGTGTCGAGATAGAGACGGCCATTCTGTTTCACGAGGCGGCGGAGAAGGTGAACAAGGCCCTCGCCTCCATCGCGGCATGAGCGGGTCGGGACCCGCGTCATGTCCACTGCACAAACATCCCACACGCCGGCCGACGGCGTTGTTCTCGAGAACGTCACGAAGACGTTCGGCTCGACCGTCGCAGTCGACAGTGTGACGCTCAAGATCGGTGAGGGGGAGCTGCTCTCGCTCCTCGGCCCGAGCGGATGCGGCAAGACCACGCTGCTCCGGGTCGTGGCCGGGTTCGAGCAGCCGGACAGCGGCCGCGTGGTCGTACACGGCCGGGATGTGACGCCCGATCCGCCGCAGAGACGCCCGACCGCCATGGTGTTTCAGAGCTACGCGCTCTTCCCGACGATGACGGTCGGGGGTAACGTAGAGTACGGTTTGCGGGTAAGGCGCGTACCGAAGCCGGAGCGCTCGCGCAGGGTAGCCGAGGCGTTGGCAAGGGTGGACATGGGCGGTCTGGAAGACCGGCCGGTGACGATGCTCTCCGGTGGGCAGCAGCAGCGCGTGGCGGTGGCTCGCGCCCTGGCGGTCGAGCCCGAAGTTCTGCTGTTCGACGAGCCGCTCTCAAATCTCGACGTCGAGCTGCGGGAACGGACCCGCGCGGAACTGCGGGCTCTGCAGCAGCGCCTCGGTATCACCTCCATCTACGTCACCCACGATCAGGAGGAGGCGCTGGCTCTATCCGACCACCTCGGGGTCATGTATCAGGGTCGGCTGGTGGAGTACGGAACGCCGCGGGAGCTATACGAGAATCCCGAGACCGCCTTTGTCGCCCGGTTCCTTGGAGGCGCAAACGTCATCTCGGACCGCCGGATCGTTTATCAACTCGCGAGTCAGGAGCCACCGCCGGGCATGGCGCTGGCCGTTCGACCGGAGGACTTGGAGCCGGCCGACGAAGGGGAAGGGCTGTCCGTCGAAGTCGTAGGCCGGCAGTATCTCGGTGCGGTGGAGGAGTATCGCGTCCGGGCCGGTGACGTGGACATCCGGCTTCGCCTTGGATCGGGCCCCCCTCTGGAAAGCACGGCAGCGATTCACGCGAATCGCTGGACCTGGGTGTCGCAGTAGCGACGACTAGATTCCCGTCAGTCGCCCCACTCGTCCTCGGACGTCCTCCCGGGGATGCCGCAGGCGCAGGAACTCGGCGAGGTGGCCGCTCTTCACGTGCAGGTCGAAGCCGTAGCTCTGGAAGTCGCCGAACGGGATCCAGTTGATGGACATCTGCCAGCACTCGAAATCCCGGTAGAGCGCAATGTTCGTCGTCACGATCTCGCCCTGCTCGAAATCGTAGCCGGTACGCGCCGAGACCTTCCAGTTCGGGGTCAGGTTGAAGTCGACCGACGTATTCAGGATAGCCCGCCTGACCGAGTTCAGGCCGGTTCGTGTAAGCCCGTAGGTGAAGTCGGCCGACAGAGACCAGGGGATCGAGAAGTCGGAGTACGCGGTGCTGCCCACGACCTGGTTCAGCATGGGGTCGACGGTCGCAGAGGCCGGCGAGAACGGGTCGGGCGTTGCCCTCGGGTTTTCGACCGGACGTGGGCTGCCCGAGCTTCGACGGCTCCGAACGGACGTGCGCGCCGAGACCGAGAACTGCGTGAGCCGGGCGAAGTCGAAGCCCTTCAGGTTGAAGACGTAGTCGTCTATCGGGACACCGATCTCGTTGATGTTGTAGGGGGAGAACGACGATCTGAAGTTCACATTGAGTCGTCCCAGGATGTTCGTTCGTGCCGACAGCGAGATGTCTCCCATCTTGAGCGAGTCGGCGGCGAAGTTGTAGCGGCTGTTGACATCCAGGTTCAGGATCTTGACGGTGCGCGCGGGTGCCGTCCCGAGGGTGTCGTCGGAAACGCGCTTCGTCTCGAAGGTGTTCGAGATGGAATAGTTGAGGGCTCGCTGCGCTCCGGATCGCACGCCGCTCACGACCGGGTACGTGAAGACGCGTCCGGTGGTGTCCGCGTAACTGCGCGTGTAACCCCACGTGTCCGAGGAGAAGTCCGGCTGGTAGCTGAAGCCGAGACTCGGCCGGACCGTGTGGCGAAGGCCGGAGTATTTCCCGATTCGGAGTGGGAAGATTCCGTAGAACGTCGTATTGGCGGAAACACCGGACGAGAACTGCCTCAGCGCGAAGAACCCGGGGTCGGACGACGTCACGACGGTGTTCGTGGAGTCGGTGATCGTACGCCGTGTAGTACGAATGAACCAGTCCTCCTCATAGTTGAACGATGGCGACAGGTTGAGCCGGATGTTGCCCAGCAGCGGAATCCTGTTGACCGAGAAGGTCGCCGTTATCGGAATGTCATGTGAGGCTCGAAAGTTGAAGGGTGTGTCGCTGCCGGTTGCTCGGCGATACTTCTCTTTCGAAAAGAGCGCTTCGTACCAGGAGATGTCAATGGCCGCAGAGTCGCCGGCGGCAATCAGAGCCTCGTCCGACTGCGGTGTGAAGGAGTAGACGTTTGAGGTGTTGAACGTGTAGCGATAGGAGAGCTTCTCGTACCATCGCTCTTTTTCTCCCGGCCGCCGAGAGCTGCGCAGGAAAGGCTTCTTTGTGTTCTGCGCAAAGTTGAGCGTCGGAATGGTCAGTGATACGATTCCGGATTCAAACGACTGTCGCTGGCTCACGTTGAGCGACACGTTGCGACCTCCGTTCGGCCACGACTTGCGGTAGGAGATGGCCGAGGAGACGGTCTGTCGGACGCGGTCGTCGTAGACTTCGGACACGGCCCGGAGATAGCCGGACGTGGTCAGGTCCACGTTAGAGCTGAGCGAGGACGTGGGGTTCAGCGTCTGGGAGTGGCTCCATCGGAAGGATGCCGTCCGGTTGATCGAGAAGTCCGGATCGCCCGATTCCCCGGAGCGCAGGCGTGCCACGTCGAGGTTCAGGCTTCCGTTGTAGTGGTATCGGCGATTGTAACGAAAGAGCGTCGCGGCGCGCAGGCTGCCGCGGCTCCAGACGCCCAGCCGAAGTTGCAGGTCGGTGTAATCGTTGAGTGCCCAGTACCAGCCCCAGTCTCTGAGGTAGAATCCGAACTCGTCCTCCCCGTACTGCGGTGGAAGCGGACCGGAGCGGCGGCCTTCCATTGCCGGCAGCATCCCGAACGGAAGCCACAGCGGCATGGGGATATTGAACAGGTAGAGCTGGATCGGACCGGTGTAGACCCACTTCTTGTTAACGACCTTCATCTTGCTCGAGCGCAGGGAGTACGAGGGGTCGTCCACGCATTCGCATGTCGTGTAGACGCCGTCGAGTATGTACAGCGTGCTGTCCTCCGTGACCTTCGCGACATCGGCCCGAATGAAGCCGTCTTCAAACGCGGTTCGCGCACCGACTACGCGCCCGCGCTCGGTCGACAGGTTGTAGGCCATCCTCCGTCCGGAGAAGGTCTCGCTGCCCTGCTCAAACGTCGGCATGCTGGATGCCGCCGTGTCCGCCTCGGAGCCGTACGCTCGCAGCTCGTTGATTCTGAACAGGATGTCGATTCCCTGGGCCTGCAGCCTTGCGTCTTCGTACTCGACCCGGGTCGACCCGTACAGGCGGCCGATGTCGCCGCCGGTACTGTCGAGCGTGATGACGAGCGAGTCCCGCGCGACGAACTTCACGGGGCTTTTCAGGCCGCCCTGTCGCGGCGTCGTCGGCTCCGTCCGCAGGGTCGGTTCAGGCGCAGCCGCGCGCACTGAATCAGCCTCTTGAGCGAGTGCCCCGCCGGCGAAGTTCGAGAGCACCGCGGCCAGCAGGAGGGTGGTGAGGGTAAGGCGATACCGCGAGGACGGCGGGGTGGGAGTGGCACCCGTCAAATCGGGGTCACGAGGTGCCCGTGCGGTCGCCGATGTCCACGCTGTCCGACGGTTGCTCATCAAGGTACTCGAAGATCAGGCGTGCCGCACCAAGCATACCGACCTCGTTTCCGAGGGTTTCTTGGATCACGAGGAGGTTCTCCCGCAGTCCCGGCGTCACGAACCGCACGATGGCGCTTCGCGTGGCGTCCAGGATGTAGTCGCCGGCGGCGGACAAGCCCCCTCCCACGACTATCGTCCTGATGTCGAGAAGGTTTACGCATGATCCGAGAACGCAGCCCAGCTTGTGGCCGGCCCAGGCAAGCACTTCCTTCGCGCCGTCGTCTCCCTGGCAGGCCGCATCGTACAGCATGCGCGGCGTGATGCCCAGCAGGTCATCTTCCGCCATCTGGTGGATGATGCTGTCGTCCCTCGTCATCAGCCTGTAGCGAGCATGGCGTGACAGGAAGCGCTGACCGAGGTAGGCCTCGATGGCGCCCGCCACACCGGACCGAGCGAACGGTCCCTCGTAGTCGATGGTCATGTGGCCGATTTCTCCGGCGCCACCTGTCGAGCCACGGAACACCCGATCCTTGTAGATGATCGCGCCGCCGACGCCGGTGCCGAGCGTAATCATGATGAAGTCGTCGTAGGGCCGCCCGGCTCCGTAGAACGCCGACCCCAGGCCGGCGGCGTTGGCGTCGTTCTCGACGAGCACGGGCAGCTGCTCGCCGAGGCGTGTCTGAATCTCGTCACGGACGTTCACGTCCATCCAGCCCGGCAGGTTGGGCGGCCGCCGCACGGTCGTGCGCATCCAGTCGATCGATCCCGGCGACCCGATTCCAACTCCTTCGATGAGACCCTCGGGTGCCTTTCCGCGCAGTTCCCTGACAAGTGCGGCTATTCGATCGAGGACATGGGAGGGTCCCTCGTCGGACTCGGTGTCGATTGCGCGCTGGTGAATAAGCCCCTGGCCCTCTTCCACGAGCGCGCCTTTTATCGATGTGCCACCGAGGTCAATCCCAACTGCGTACATAGGTGTGCCGCTCCCTCGCGCGTACTAGTCAGCCGTTTCGACGCGGTAGACGGTCTCGTCCGGCTTTTTCATGTGGTACTCCTCGCGCGCGATCTTCTCGACACGCTCGTCCGAAAGGCCTTTGTCGAGCTCGGACTCGAGCTCTTCGATCTGTGAGTGAAGCTGCTCGTTCGCGTCCTGGAGCTCGTTGTATTCGCGATGCCAGCCGATGCGGCGGACCAGCGAGTGGCTGTCGAAAAACGCAAGCCACACCAGCAGCGCCGAAATGGCCGCCAGCACGAACCGACGTCGCATCTGTGGCTCCTTCAGCCTGGATAAAATCCCGATCTCCATGTCTAAAAGCGAAAGGCGGCGAGTCCCGGATACTCAGCGACGCCGCCCAGTTCCTGCTCGATGCGGAGCAGCTGGTTGTATTTCGCGGTTCGGTCCGACCGGCTCGCGGATCCCGTCTTGATCTGACCGGCTCCCGTCGCCACCGCCAGGTCTGCAATCGTAGCGTCCTCGGTCTCGCCGGATCGATGGCTGATCACGGCGGTGAACGAGTTCTGGTGAGCGAGCTCGATCGCTTCGAGCGTCTCGGTGAGTGTGCCGATCTGGTTCAGCTTGATGAGGATAGAGTTCGTGCACCCTTCGTCTATTCCCTTACGCAGCCTGTCGGTGTTGGTCACGAACAGATCGTCGCCCACGAGCTGCACGCGGTCTCCCACGGCCGCTGTCAGCTTTGCCCATCCGTCCCAGTCGTTCTCATCCATCGCGTCCTCGACCGAGATGATCGGGTACTGGTCGATCCAGCTCGTCCAGTAGTCCACCATGTCGTCCGACGTGCGTCGCCTCTCGGGATCGCTCTTCCAGAAGACATATGCTCCGTCGGTGAACATCTCGGATGAAGCGGGGTCGAGTGCGATGTGCACGTCCCGGCCGCTTGAATAACCCGCCTTCTCGACGGCCTCGAGGATAACCTCGATCGCCTCTTCGTTCGACTTCAGGTTCGGTGCGAACCCGCCCTCGTCTCCGACGGCTGTGCCGTAGCCTTTCTTGTGCAGCACCTTCTTGAGGTTGTGGAAGATCTCCGCGCCCATCCTCAGCGCGTTCGAGAACGTGTCGGCCCCGGTCGGCATGACCATGAACTCCTGCATGTCGACGCTGTTGTCCGCGTGGCGCCCGCCGTTGATGATGTTCATCATGGGCACCGGCAGTCTGTTGGCGTGCGTTCCGCCGATGTAGCGGTACAGCGGCAGCCCCAGGTTTGCCGCCGCCGCCTTCGCGGCTGCAAGAGAGACGCCGAGGATCGCGTTGGCTCCCAGCCGGCTCTTGTTGGGCGTACCGTCGAGGCCGATCAGGAACCGATCGAGCGCCGTCTGATCGAGCACGTTGAAGCCCATGATCTCGGGGGCGATAACCTCGTTCACGTTCTGGACGGCCTTCAGAACCCCTTTACCCAGGTAGAATTCGGGATCGCCGTCGCGCAACTCTACAGCCTCGTGCTCGCCGGTGGAGGCGCCGCTGGGGACGGCCGCCCGTCCGAGCGCCCCGTCAGTGGTTACGACGTCTACTTCGACGGTGGGGTTGCCGCGGCTGTCGAGAATCTGCCGTGCGACAACTTCTTCGATGATCGACATGTGGGTGGGGTCTTTCGTAGCGGTGGGCTCAGAAAATTCGACACTGGACCCGGCAATAACAAATGGTCGCCGATCGCCGGCCGGCAATAAAAAAGGGCCCGCAGATGCTGCGGGCCCTGGGTCGACGTAGCCTCGACCTACGGACTCTTTACGGTAGTCGCCTCGGCGATCCAGGCATAGCACCCGTAATCGACCATGAAACGCTGGCCGGCCTCCCAGCCCTTGAAGAAGAGCGCTTCCTGGTCCGGGTAGTACGCGCGGTACTGCCGCGCCTTGCGCTGTGCGGCGCCCGCGACCGTCGGGTCGACCGAGCGGGCCCTGTCGTAGTAGTCGGTCACCAACCAGTACACGGCGCGATCCTCCCGCTCAAAGCTCCCGCAGTTGGACACGGCGGTGACGTAGAGGTCTCCGATCGCCATGTAAGCCGCCCCATAGTTACGGTCGACTTCGAGTGAGCGCCGGAAGTAGGTCCTCGCTCGCGACAGGCGTCCCAGCTGCTGCTGAGCGATGCCCATGTTGTAGTAGATCTCCTTGTTGCGTTCGTTGCCGCCCGGCATCTGAAGTGCCCGCTCGAACATCCCGAACGCAGCCTCGGCCTCACCGTCCTCGAGCTTCATCTTCCCGAGAAGGAAGTACGTCTTGGCGTCGGACTCGCAGTTCAGGACTCTCTTCTCAAGCTCGTAGACGTCGTCCCGGAAGCCGAGGTCGATCGCAAGCTCGAACTTCTCCAGGATGAAGTCGCAGCTGTCGGGGTTCTTGACCAGCTGATTCGAGATGAAGTCGAACCTCTCTTCAGGCGACGTGAACAGCGCGCCGCGCCAGTTGTCCAGAAGGGCTGCGACCTCCGCATTGTCCGGCAGATCGCCCTCGACCACGTCAATAAAGTCGACCGCACCCTGCTTGTCGTCTTTCCTCGCAAAGTCGCCGATGATGTAGTTGATGTAGTAGGGCTGCATCTTAGACGGATCGAGGCTGTACGCCCGGCGGTA
>JBFGEP010000010.1:0-16704 GCA_041580055.1 Rhodothermales bacterium
CGGAGTCGGCGTGAACCTCAGGGCCCGGCGCTGGACGGAGTGACGGGGCGACGGTCCAGGAACCCCTGTGTTCGCGCGCCTGAAGGCCGTCAGCTTTCCCGGTTGACCTGAAGGGCCTATTTTGAGCCCGCGGGAATGCCCCCGGAGGCTCACCCGCTGCCGACGAGCAGATCTATCTCGCAGATGTCGAAACTGCCGAAGCGGTTTACCGCTTTTCTCAAGACGTATCCGGACGTCGGGTCGGCGTATCGCTCTTTGGGCGACGCGACGGTTAGTGCGGGTCCGCTCGATGCGAAGACCGCGCAACTCGTAAAGCTCGGAATCGCGATCGGACTGCGACATGAGGGCGCCGTGCACGCGCACAGCCGAAAGGCACTCGAAGCCGGTTGTACCGGCGAGGAAATCCGCCACGCCGCGGTCCTTGCGACAACAACGATGGGCTTTCCGAGTATGATGGCTGCGCTCAGCTGGGTCGACGACGTCGTCGACAACCAGGACTAGAACAACTCTCTTATCGCTGACACATCGAACTCTACAGGTCCTGCGCCGGGGCCGGATTGTCGCATGCAGACACCCGTATCGGGATTGATACTGGCCGGAGGGCTCAGCCGCCGCTTCGGCACCGACAAAGCCGCGCACGAGATTCGAGGGCAGACGATGATCCAGGTCGCCTACGATGCGCTGAAAGCCGTCACCGACGACATCATCGTGAGCGTTCGCAGCCCCGAGCAGCGCTACGATCTGGACGTTACATACGTCACCGACAGGTATCGCGGCATGGGGCCGCTGGCCGGTCTGGAAGCCGGCTTCAGAGTCGCGAAGCACGACTGGTTGCTGGTCCTTGCGTGCGATATGCCGCTGGTCAGTCCGAACGATGTCGAGACCCTTCTGGAGGCCCGCGCGAGCGGAGTGGATGCCGTCGTTGCGATCGACGAGGACGGCCTCACGCAACCCCTTTGCGGCTGCTACTCTCGGGCTGCGGCCGCCCGCCACGCCAAGTCGCTGCTGCAGCGGAGGCAGTTGTCGATGATGGGGCTCCTCGACCGCATCGAGTTCCGGACGGTGGCGCTCTCGGAGATGGCACTTGTGAACGTGAACCGGCCGGCAGATCTGGAATTCTATAGCCTGTTATAACAGGTTATTCCAACATATATTGGCGAGGCAACCTGTCCCGCGAGCGGGACCCGCCTCACCGGCCCGAATGACACCCCATGGGCGATACCGCAGCGGCATCCGGAAAGTCCGCTCTGCGAAGGGCCATCCGCCCCGGCCAGCTCTTCCACCTCACCACCTGGCTGCGGTCGTACTCCCGAGCTGACCTGAGGGGCGACATCGTCGCCGGCCTGACGGTCGGCGTCATGCTCATCCCGCAGGGCATGGCGTACGCGGTACTCGCGGGCGTGCCGCCTATATACGGTCTCTACGCATCGCTCGTCCCGCTGCTGGTGTACCCGCTCTTCGGCACCTCAAAGCACCTCGCCGTAGGCATCACCGCCATCGACATGGTCATCGTGTCGGCCGGGCTCTCGCAGCATGCAGAGCTCGGCACGGAGGAGTACATCAACCTCGCGATCATCGCGGCCATCATGTGCGGCCTCATCCAGATGCTCATGGGTGCGCTGCGTTTCGGCTTCGTGGTCAACCTTCTGTCGAGGCCTGTGATCTCGGGTTTCACCGCGGCGGCCGCGCTGATCATCGGCGTCACGCAGCTCAAGAACCTGCTCGGCTTCGACATCGCCAGCTCGCCCATGATCTTCGATCTTATCGGCGACGCGATCACACGGATCGACGAGCTGCACCTGATCACTTTCGCGATCGGGATGGGCGGTATCCTGCTGCTCGTCATTCTCCGGCGGCTGGTGCCGCTTGCACCCGGACCGCTGATCGCGGTCGCGCTGGGCACGCTCGCCGTGTGGTGGTTCCGGCTGGATGACGTCGGCGTCGCGATCGTCGGTGTGGTCCCGACCGGACTGCCGCGGCCGCAGTTTTCGCTGGTTTCCTTTTCGACTGTCCGCGATCTCCTGCCGACGGCGATCACCCTGTCGCTGGTGCAGTTCATGAGCGTGATATCGCTCGGCAAGGTGTTCGCCGCGAAGCACCGCTATACCGTCCGCGCCAACAAGGAGTTGTTCGCCCTCGGAGCCCTCAACGTGGTGGGTGCCGTCTTCCGAAGCATTCCCGTGTCCGGCTCATTCTCCCGGAGCGCCGTCGGCGACCAGGCGGGCGGTCGCACCGCCATGACCAACGTGGTCGCCGCCGTGGTGATCGGCTTTACGCTGCTCTTTCTCACGCCGCTGTTTTACTACCTGCCGATTCCGGTCTTCGCGTCCATCATCATGGTAGCCGCCTTCGGGATGATCGACTACAAGGAGGTCCGCTTCCTTGTCCGAACGAAGGCCGTCGACGGGAGCATCGCCGTCCTGACGTTCGCGGCCACGATCATCCTGGGGATCCAGGAGGGGGTGCTGATCGGCATAGCGGCGTCCGTCGTGGCGATCATGTATCGAATCAGCCGACCGAACGTGGCGGTGCTCGGTCACCTGCCGGGCACGCGGTCGTTTCGCGACATCCAGCGCAACCCGAGCGCCGAGGAAATCGAGGGCGTGATCATGCTGCGTGTGGACGCTTCGTTCTCGTTCGCGAACGCGGAGTTCCTGCAGGACCTGCTGCTGAAGCAGAGTGCGCAGGAGGACCACAGGATCCGCGCTGTCGTGATCGACGCGAGCAGCGTCAACGATCTCGACACGACCGCCGCGTCCGTGCTTGCTTCCGTCATCGAGACCCTCAAGTCGCGCGGAATACAGATGTACTTCGGCGGCGTGAAGGGCCGGGTGCGGGACGTGATGGCGCGCTACGGCATCGTAGAGCTGCTTGGAGAGGACCACCTCTACCTCAGTCCGCACCGGGCCATCGTCCACATCCTCGAAGGGTCGAGGCAGGCGGCCGACTACATGGACACCGTGCCCGAGAAACGCGGGTCGACCGACGATCCGCCCGAGGAGGCGTAACCCCTATTCGGCGGCCGATGTAAGGCGGCGGATCTCGCTCAACAGCTCAAGTGTCGTCCGCACTCGGTCGCCCCACAGCAACGCCGCATTCGCAACCGGTTCCACGTCGCTCGCCCGCAAGTCATCGAAGTAGTCTTTCCATGCGTGCGACAGCTCTTCGAGAATCTCAATCAGCCGGTCGACCGTGTCGTACGTGCCGGCCGCTCCGAGCAGATTGCCCAGCATGAGCGATCGGTCACCGAAACCTCGCGGCAGGCCAAGAGACCTCGCGGCGGTCATGATGTCGTTGCGGTTCAGAACGATGCCCGAGAGCGCCGGCCTCGAGAGATGCTCTGCAAGATCACGCAGGCTCGTTCGTTCGTCCGAGAGCAGGTTCGGCGGAGGCGGCAATGCAAGTCCGCCGATGTTCCTCGCGCCGGCGGGCAGGGAGCGCCAGTGATCGCACGCCACGTCTATCGTCAGATCTGCAAGCCTGCCGTACAGATCGTTTTCACACCGGTGCACCGATGTTCGGAAGGCCGGAAGCCAAGACAACAGGTGCGCCAGCAAATCGCCGTGAAGGACCACTCCCGTTTCGTTCGGCTCGGCGTACGCGCGGCACATCTGCGATAGAACGTTGAGCTCCGTGGAGATGTGATCCGGTGCCTCCGGGCCCGCGACATCGTTCCCGGCAGCGACTAGGATCCGCGCCATAAAGTCGGAGGTCTCGCCACCCATCCGGCCGTCCGCCTCGAGGTAGGCGCTGGCGTAGGGAAATACGTCGAGGCCGAACACGCGGTAGTGCTCCGCCGCCTGTCCGTCCGGGTCGACATTGTCCGGCACGGCGTCGCCCACTCCGGGCAACTGGCGAAGTTCGTTTGCCAGATCCGCGGTGAGTCCCTGCCGGAAAAACCGCGCGAGCAGATCGTAGGCGGCGGCACGCGCCGCAAAGGCCTCGGCGGGTGTCAGGATTCCCATTCGCTCACCGCAGAATACACCGTTCCGGGCGGTCAGCTTGATGGAAGCTTGTAGGCCTCAGGCACCGGCTTCAGCGGTCGCTTCAACCAGAGCGGCCGCCGGGTCCCGTCGGGGCTGTGTTTCGTCGCCGGACGCGTCATCTCGACCCACTCCCGATACACCTCCATGGATCTGCGCGTGTCCACGTGGACGTCGCCGTGTCGGTCTCCGGACTCCGCCTTCCGCACGTTGATCGCTCGCTGGAGCCAGCAGTGGGCGCCGCTGATCGGGTCCGGGTGCACGCCGTGCGTCAGGTTCTGATGGACACCCACGTCCTCCCACCAGATGCGGCTCGTGTCCGGGTCGAATGACTCCCACGCTGTGGCTCCGTGCCGGACGCGCAGGCTGTGCTTGCCGTCGTCGTCCTCGTCGAGCTCGACCAGGTTCGAGCTGCCGCGGTTCAGTCCTTCGTCCTCCTTCAGCCGCCACCGGCCGAGGTGGTGGCTCATCGCGACGATCCCCGGCTTGATGCCTTCGGTCACCCATGCGCGGTCGACGAAGTACCCGATTTCAGTCTCGACCCTGACCAGCTCGCCCGTCTTGACGCCAATGCGGCGCGCGTCCGTCGGATGGATCCACAGCGGGTTCTTGTGGCTCAGCTCATAAAGCCACTTTGCATTCGCACTGCGGGTGTGAATCAGGGTCGGAAGCCGGAACGTCGGCAGCAGCAGCATGCCGCCGTTCTCGCTATTGATGTGGTCCGGGTGGACATGGCTCTTGAGGGCCCACGGCAGGACGTACTCGCGCTCGGGCCAGCCCCACTCGTGGAGCGTCCGGCTGACGAACTCGAGCTTGCGGCTCGGCGTCTTGAAGCCGAGGCGCGCGTCGTCGCCCGCCATCACGCCCACCACGCTCCCGTTCTTCCGGAGCCGGCCGGCGTCATCGGTCTTCTCCCAGTCGCCGGCCGGAGCCTCGTACGGCTGATAGTTGTCGCTCGTCACCTCGAAGGCGCCGTACTTCCGCATGTACTCGAGCGGCGCCAGACCTTCTGCAGCCGCCTTCTCCGGAAGGCCGGGCACGCTGTTCTCGAATATCCAGCGGTAGTACTCATCGACCGTGATGATCTCGCCGGGCCGATACGGGCTCTCGAAATGTTTCCGGATCCCGAGGCTGCCGTCCGGATCCATGCGCGCGGACAGCTCGATCCACCACTCGTTCTCCTCCCACACCTCGCCGGGGTTGGACTCGTACGTGAAGCGCACGGGCTTGCCCAGCCTTTCAAGGGCAACGCGACGTACCGGCTGGCGGAACGCGATCCACTGGCCGGCGTGCGTCTCCTGGCTCATCAGGTCGTGGCGTTCGCCGGAGTGCCCCATCGGCAGGACATAGTCGGCAAACCAGGCCGACTCGTTCCAGGTCGGCGTCAGGGCTACGTGACACTTGATCTTCGAAGTGTCTTTGAGCGCCTTCAGCCACATGAACCCGTCCGGATTGATCCACATCGGGTTGTAGACGCGCGTGAAGTAGACGTCGATGTCGCCGCGGCCCTCCTCGAGAAAGTGCGGCAGCAGGAAGCTCATCTCGTAGAACGCCATCGGCCACTCGACCGGCAGGTGCAGCTCGTTCCACGCGTTGAACGGCGGCGGCGAGTCGAAGGGCTTCGGCACGAACTTGTTCCAGTCGTTCATCGCGGTGCCGCCGCGTGTGCCGACGCTACCCGTTAGCACATTCAGGAAGTACAGACATCGGGATACCTGCCAGCCGCCCAGATTTCCGATGGAGGCGCTGCGCCACGTGTGCGTGGCGAGACGGCCGTCGCAGTCGGCCACATACTCTGCAGCCTGGCGGATGCGATCGACGGGCACCTGCGACTCCTCGGCCGCGCGCTCGAAGGAGAACTCCAAGTACAGGTGTTTCAGCAACCGGTCGAACTCGTCGAACTCGGTGGTGCTCTTGACCGAGAAACCCGGGGCCAGATCGGGATGGTCGCGAAAATGTTCGAGCGATTCGGTCCAGTTCACCCAGCGTTTCACGAACGCCTTGTCGTACCGGCCGGTTTGGATGAGATGGTTTGCGATGGCCAGCAGCACGAACGTCTCGGAGCCCGGCCACGTCGGCAGCCAGACGTCACTCTTGCTGGCCGTGTTGCTGAGCCGGGGGTCGAAGGTGATTAGCTTCGCGCCCTTCTCCTTGCCCTCCATGATGCGCTGGGCGTGCGGGTTGAAGTAGTGGCCCGTCTCGAGGTGGCTGGAGATGAGCAGTATCGCCCGCGCGTTGGCGTGGTCAGGACTCGGACGGTCGCTTCCCGTCCAGAAAGCGTACCCGGCGCGCGCCCCGGCCGAGCAGATGTTGGTGTGGCTGTTATGGCCGTCCACGCCCCACGCCTGGATACACCGGTTCGTGTAGCCGTCCTCACCGGGCCGGCCCACGTGGTACATGATGCCGTCGAGACGCTCCAGCCGACTCGCCCGCATTTTTTCGGAGATCTCGTCCAGCGCCTCCTCCCACGTTATCCGCTTCCACTTTCCCTCTCCCCGTTCGCCGACCCGCTTGAGTGGATATAGGATCCGCTCTGGGTCGTAGACCTGGTTGATCGTCGCCGGGCCTTTCGCACAGTTGCGGCCGCGGCTTCCCGGATGTGCGGGGTTGCCTTCGAATTTCTTGATGTCGAGGGTCTCCCGATCGACGTATGCGAGCAGTCCGCACGCGCTTTCGCAGTTGAAGCAGACGGTCGGCACCAGCATGTAGCGCCGGGCGACCTTGCGGGGCCACGACTTGCCGTCCCACTCCGCCCAGTCGTCCCATTTCGAGGGAGGCGGGTACTGGCTCATGCGACCGTCGGGGTGGACGACGGTCGTGAGGTCGACTTTCTCGGGCTGGACGTCTGCCTCCGTGATCTGCGGGAGGCCGAAGTCACCGGTCGCCGCCGGTGCGGCCTTGCTGGCGTACGGGCTTCGAAGCAGGGCGGCCAGCAAGCGTTCCAGGCCGTTTTCCTTTACAGACATGCTCGATACCTAGCTGTTGGGCACCTCCTGCGGCGCCATGACGAATGCGTACTCGTAGAGGTAGAGGCCGATGACCGTCAGTGCGCCTGCGGCGGCCATCGCGACGCTTCCTCCCACGAGGAGAAGTGCGAGGGGAACCAGGTGGCCGGCCAGCAGCACCCCGTACCGGTACGACGTTCGGAAGCGTCCGTCGCGGATTTCGTGAGCGGCGTGGGCCGCGGCCTCGGAAGCGTGCGGCATCCCGAGCTCACCGGCGACCACGATTACAAGATCGACGATCACGGAGAGCGCGAACACGACCCTGGCGAGCGACAGCAGGCCCGGTTCGACCGCCATGAACACGTCGGTGATCAACATCGCCGCCGAGCCGGCCATGGCGGCCTGCACGATCAGGTGCGCTGGCAGGAGTGTGCTCTGCCAGAGGTCACGGCCCTCCGCCTGACCGAAGAGGAAGGCCGTGTAAATCGCCGTTCCAAATGCGAGCGGCACGCCTATCCACAGCAGCGGCAATCGCACGGCGGCAGCTATGCCGGCGTCCCACCATCCGAGCTCGCCGCCCAGCTCGACAACCCACCAGAGGCCGGCGACCAGGGTGAATCCGATCAGCAGCACGGCGCCCCGGGCGAGCCAGCTGCGCCACTGCGGCCTGAACACGATGCGGAGAAAGCGCTCCGGACGTTCGAGGTCGATCACCAGCAGGCCGGTCGTGATGGCGGTGAACAGCAGTGAGATGAAGCCTGCGACCAGGAACGTCGTGCTCTCGAATCCTACGACATTCAACCCGTGTCCCAGCGCGAGGAGCAGGAAGATTCCCGCCGCGATCCCCTTGGTGACGAGGTAGGCAGGCACGGGCCAGTGCCAAGGGATCTTGTGCTGGGCGTTGTAGGTGACCTGTACCATCTGCTCTGCCATGCGGCCCTCGCCTATGATGATCGGTCCGGCGTCAGGTACGCCCTGCGACTGACCCCGGCGGAGCGGAGTCCCCGATGCCGACGTCCTGGCGCCGCCGGTCGGGACCGGCTCGGACGGCGGGTCGGCGTGCCCGTCGCCTGCGTGGAGTGGAATGACGTCGGCCCAGGCAAAGGTCGGCGGCGTGCGCTCGACCGCCGTGGGCGTCAGGTTGGCGTCGTTGCCGTCCGTGTAGAACAGCTTGGGCGCCGTTCCCTGCTCCGGCTTGCGGACGGTCACCTGGTTCTCGCTAAGCATGCGGGCAATTTCCGACCCCGGGTCGTCGAGGTCGCCTGCGATGATCGCGTGCTCGGGGCAGACGACGACACAGGCAGGCTCGAGCTCGAGCTCGACACGGTGCGCGCAGTAGTGGCACTTCGCCGCCGTCCCGCTGTTGGGGTCGATGTAGATCGCATCGTACGGGCACGCCTGCAGGCAGGCCTTGCACCCGATGCAGACGTCCGGGTCGAACTCGACGATGCCGTCGTGCCGCTGGTACATGGCCGTGACCGGACAGATGCGCACGCACGGCGGGTTCGCGCAGTGGTTGCAGCGCGTGACCTGGAAGTGGCGGCGGACGTTCGGATAGAGGCCGGTCTCGACGCTCTTGACCCACGTCCGGTTCACGCCGAGCGGGACCTCGTTCTCGCTCTTGCACGCCGTCGAGCAGGCATGGCAGCCGATACAGCGGTCGTTACGTATCAGGAATCCGTAGTTCATGCCGTTACCCGGAATGTCGTCTGGGAGAAGCCGCCTCAGGGACGGACGAGCAAAGTACTTGTCATGTCATGTTATGTCAATTGGTCGCCCTTTCAGGTCTCCGGGCCCCCGCCTGGCCTGCCAAACACCGGCTCGAACTCCCGCAGCGGCATACCCTGCCCGCGGCGGCCCGGACCCTCTTGATCCCGGGCAAGCTCCAGCCGGTACGCCACACGATCGCTGCGGTAATACCGACGCTGGAAGTACACGGCCTTCTCACCCGTCGTCCAGGAAATGCGCTCTATCAGCAACAGCGCCCGGCCCCAGGGAACGCCCAGGTGCTCCGCCACGTCGGCCCGCGCGTTCACCGCCTCAATCCGATATCGACCGCCGGTAACGGGAATGCCGTACGTGTGCTCGAGCACGTTGTAGATCGTCTCGCGGCCCAGCTCGGACTTCTCGATCAGGTTGCCGTACACCGTCGGCAACCATGTCCTGTCGAACGCGATCGGCTCACCGTCACCAAAGCGTATCCGGTCGACGCGATACACCGGGTCGCCCGGTGCCAGTCCCAGCGGGGCAGCGACCGCCGCGGAAGACTCCTCCGAACCGCTGAACACAAGCTTCGAGGACGCGTCGAGGCCCGCCTTCGTCATGTCCTCCACGAAGTCGGTCAGGTGTACGAGCCCCTGCGCCTCTGGCCGCGATCGAACGAACGACCCCAGCCCCTGGCGGCGGTATATCAGCGACTCCCCCTCCAGCGTGTGCAGCGCTCGCCGCACCGTGATCCGGCTCACCCCGAACTGGGCGCCCAGCTGACTCTCTGACGGCAGCTTGTCGTCGGGACCGTACTCCCCGCTCTCGATCTGCGCGCGGAGTATCCCGCTGATCTGCTCGTGACGTGGCCGGCCTGACTTCAGCATGCTCCTCCCCGGTCTGACATCCAGCATGATAGCCAACCAGAGTCGCCCTAATCAATACAGGGTATGACAGGCTGCCGCGGGACCCGAACGCGGACGTCACACCTTCTTCGGAAGCCGACCGAACTTCATTCTGTAGGCCTCGAGGACGAGGTCGCTCATCTCGTCCATCGAATACGTCGCCGAGTTCAGCACGATGTCGTAGCTCGAGGATTCGTCGACCCGCTGGTGAAAGTTGTGCTGCACGAAGTCGGCCCGCTCCGTATCACGCTTCGTGACCTCCTGGCGAGCCTCACGATCCGAGATACCCATCAGCCGCGCATAGTTCTCGATCCTTGTCGCCAGTGGCGCCACGACGCGCACGCGGAGAGTCCTCTCGGGCCGGCAGATGTAGTTGGCCCCGCGCCCCACGATGACGGCGCTTCCGTGCATGGCGATCACGTGCACAAGTCGCATCAGAGATCGCATGTACTGCACGTTTGTGCCCTTGCTGCCCATCAGCGCTCCAAACACGGCGTCTTCGACCGACTTCTGGCGCCTCTCATCCAGAGACGACATGATCTTCTCGCTCGAGTTCGCGTCCTCCGCGATGGCCTGCACGATATCCTTGTTCCAGAGGCTGAAGCCCATCTTCTCTGCCAGGTGGCCGGCGAGCGCCGCACCGCGTGCGCCGTACTCCCGCGAGACCGTGATCACCGCCCACTGGGCCGGCGCCCGACCTTCCTTCGCGGCCGCCTCCAGGCTTCGCCCCCATGTGGTCACCTGCCGTCCGACGATATCCTCGATCTTCGCCATGCTCACAGAAACCGACTGTTCGCTTGCCACACCCGTCCGTGCTTAGAGTAAGAACTGAGTCCCGCACCGCACAGACATAAGAGCCTAGCGGTAGTGGCGGGAATTACCTTACACGGCTCGCCGGTTCGCGCCGCCTTTCCACGCTCCGCCGAGAAAAGCAAAAGGGTCTCAGCCCACCGGACCGAGACCCTCTCGTACGTCACGCACTTCGATCAACTCATGGAGCGTACATCGGGTTGACGACCGTGTAGACGGAGTCTACATGGGGTCGCCGAATACGTATCACGATCTCGTTGCCCATCTCGTCGTTGGTGCCGCGCACCACCAACTCACTCGGATTCGATACGGGGTCAATCTCAATGATCCCGTGGAACGAATGGTAGTTGCCGTCCGCTTCGGAGCCGTATCCGAAGCTCTCGAGTGTCGCGCTGCTCCAGTCGCAGCCGCCGACGTCGCAATTGTCGCCGCCGCCCCCAAAGAACTCGGGCTTGCGCATCCAGCGAATGCCGTCTACTGCGATCTCGTAGGTGTCCTGAGCGAGAGCATCCAGATTGGCCTTCTTCCGGCCCTCCGAGTAGCCCCGGACGCCCAGCATCACGGCAATGCCGACAATGATCACCCCTAGGATAATCATTAGGAATTGGGCTTGACTCATGGCAACCTCGGGCGAGGTATTTGTGGCTAGGTCAGGTACGCCAAGGTCCTGGTATGACCCTATTATCGTCGGAGATAGAGCATGGGTTAAGTGACCCCGGACGACGAAGAAAGGCATCACGAGGGGCAACCCGTCAGCGGGCCTATCCTTGTCCTACAGGCGAACCAATGCTCGCGTACGTGTCTGCGCCCCAACCCTCAAACGGCAGAGATAGACACCGGACGCCGTCGCACGCCCGCTCGTGTCCCGGCCATCCCACTGGACATCGTGGGCCCCCGGCGGCTGATGTCCGCGGTCGAGAATCCGCACGGTGCGGCCCAGAACGTCTACGACCTCAAGCCTGACGTCGGCCGGCTCACGCAACGAAAACGAGATGCTCGTCCGATCCTGAAACGGGTTCGGAAAGGCCGGTGATAGCTCGACGGACGGCAGGAGAACCTCTTCCTCCACCGCCACGGGAAAGAACGCGACGGACTCAGCAAGAATGTCGTAGTCCGACGACTCCTGGCCCCACGATGACCATACTACCCACGCTCCAAACTCATTCACGCGAACAGCTGACGGCTCCCACTGGAAACCGGACGTCACGTTGTTGATGCGAGCCGCGTTCTGGCCCACGGGCTGGTACCACCGCATGTAGACACCTTCGCGATCCCCGTCCTCCTTCCAGCTCGACCAGGCCACCGCAAATCCGTTTCGACCCAGAGCGACTACGGACGGAAGCCACTGGTAGCCTTCACTGGTCACGTTGACCTGGATCTCATCCGACCGGGCCAGGCCGATCTCATCAAACTCGCGCGCCATCACGGCGCCGTCGTCACCGTCCTGCTCCCAGGAGGTCCACGCTACCACAAACCCGCCGTCGTCATTCATGCTGACGTCGGCCTGCCACTGGTCGTCGGCCGTTTCCTGGTTCACCCGAAACTCGTCGCCCGCGGGGAGACCGGTGGCATCAAAGACCCGCGCGTACACGTCGTACTCCGCAGTCCCGGCGCCGTCGTCGTTCCACGAGTCCCTTACGACAGCGAACCGTCCGTCTCCCGCCATGGAGATCGATGGGTTGGCCTGACTGAACGCCGTGGTCTGATTGATTGCGAATTCTCCGCCGCGTGCCGTGCCGTCCGCCAGATAACATCGGCCGTACACGCCGCGATCTCCCCCGTCCTGGAACCACGAATGCCAGACCACGCAGAAGTTGCCGGCGCCGTCCATCGCCACCGCGGGGTTCGCCTGACTCGAGTCGGGCGTCGTGTTGACCGTAAACACGTCCGCAGCCGGCGAGCCTTCGCTCATGAAGCGTCTGGCGTGAACCTCCAGCATACCCGGCTCCTCGTGCGACGTCCAGGCCACGACGAACCGGCCGTCGGGCGCCATCGCGACAGCCGGACGGAACTGCCCGCGCAGGACATCGGAATGAGCCCGGATATCCGGACCGCGCGGATTGCCGTTCGGATCGAACAGGCGGAAGAAGACGTCCTCGGCATTCTCCCCGATGCCGACGCGGGTCCACGCCACCACGGTGCTGCCGTCATCCGCTGCTGCAACCACCGGATCGCGCTGGATTCCTTCGATGGCTTCGTTGACCCTGAACTCCGGCCCGGACACCTGCGCACGCGCGGACAGAGCCAGCGCCAGAGCCACGATAGAACACAGTGCAGCGAACGCCCTCATTTCGTCTGATAGTCTTTCAGCGGAAAGCCTGACGCCAGGTTGAAGGAGTAGTGCCACCACTCCGAAAACAGCGACGAAAACTCGTGCGCGTCCATCGCGCTCTTCAGCCGGGCGCGGCGGATGCGAACCTCCAGCGGCAGGTCGACGTAGCCGTGACCCGCCACGTCCGTGAAATCGTCGAAGCCCGTACCCATGTCGAGCTCCTCACCGGTGGCCAGGTCCAGCAACGTCACGTCGATCGCAGCGCCCCGGTTGTGATTCGATCCGGTGGCAGGATTGGCGACGAATCGGGGATCGGGGAGAATCTCCCACATCAGGTACTGGACGGAACGGGGTCGGTAGCCGTCCCAGACCTTGATGTCGAAACCCAGCTCGTTGAGATCGGACCTCACGTCGCGCAGCGCGAGGACGGCGCCTAGCAGGAGGTAGGAGCGCGAGCTGTCTGCCGAGTACAGCTTCTGCTGAAGGAAGTTGTCCTCCGTTCCGTAGCGCGAGTCGATGGCGAGATCCGGCATGATCTCGCGGACGTCTACAATTTCACGGGCGCTGCTCTGTGCCCGGGCGCCTCCTGCCACCACGGCGAACGCGATGCCGAGAAGCAGGCAGATCCGGTGTTTCCAAGTGACCTGCTCCATGCTCTCCAACTTCGATGCGGCCGGCAGCAAAAGCAACAGCCGACAAAGTGCTAGATTGTCGTAGCGCCCGAGTGCCCCGGGCGTACTGACCACGAACCGATCCGCAACCGGTATGGCCGAGTTCCTGCCCCTCTCAGACTTCGTAATCCGCCCGCCTGACGAGCTCATGCAGCGGGCGCGCCTTTTTCACGCGGAGATGTCGCGGAGACGGTCCGTACGGAAATTCTCGCCGGAGGCCATTCCTCGAGAGGTCATCGAGGACTGTATCCGGACAGCAGGCACTGCACCGAGCGGCGCCAACCAGCAGCCGTGGCACTTCGTCGTTGTCGAGGACCCAGCTACGAAGCGGCGAATCCGCGAGGCCGCGGAGGAGGAGGAGCGCGCCTTCTACACGGAGCGTGCCCCGGAGGAATGGCTCAAGGCGATCGCTCCGATGGGCACGGACTCGAACAAGCCTTTTCTCGAGAGAGCGCCCTACCTGATCGTCGTGTTCGCCGTAACCACCGGAATCTCGCCTGACAGGCAGCGGATCAAGCACTACTACGTCTCCGAGTCGGTAGGCATTGCCACCGGCCTGCTCATCGCGGCGCTGCACCATGCCGGCCTGGCCACCCTGACTCACACGCCGAGCCCGATGCGCTTCCTGAACGAGATTCTTGGTCGGCCCGAAAGCGAAAGGCCGTTCGTGGTGATCCCCGTCGGCTATCCGGCGAAGGATGCTGAGGTACCCGACATCCACCGCAAGCCACTCGAACAGATCGCGACTTTCCGGTAGAGGGCGGGCTCGCCGCGCTACCGCCCGGTGCCTGCGCGCAGCCTCTGCAAGACGGGGTGATTGGGGTCGATCGCCGCGGCTCGTCCCAGCGCCAGGCCGGCGCTCCTGACGTCGCCCGTCTGCAGGTAGAAGACGCCAAGGTTCACCCACGCGTCGACGTACATCGAATCCTGCTCGAGAACCGACTGGAAGCGCCGGACAGCCTGAGCCGAGTCCCCCAGCTGCGCATACACGGTGGCGATATTGTTTTGCAACGACAGCTCGCCGGGTCGCTGAGCCAGGGCCGCCTCGTACGATTCTATCGCTTCCTTGAGGCCGCCAGCGCGCCTCAGGTTGTCGCCGCGCCAGACCTGCGCGCCAAAGTCCCCGACCTCCAGGCCGAGCGCGCTTCGAAAGACGAGAGGTGTCAAGAGACGCTCCTCCGGCAACGTCAGAGCCAGGTCGGTCCGAAGCCGCTGAAGATGACGGGTGGCCTCTCCCGGTGCCCCCTGCAGCAGAGCAATACGAGCCCGGTTGAAGCTGAATGCAGGTGAATCGGGCGCGTGGTCGCCCAGCCAGTCGACCACGATCGTGGCAGAGGCCGGCTCGGAGACATCCATGAGCGCCGAGGCCAGGGCGTTAAGAAAGAGCGGCTCCCGCCATCGGTTGGCCGCGGTCCTCGTGATCTCGGCTGCCAACTCTGGCGCCGACCGCCCGCCCGCGCGGTAGAGCGTCGCTTTCTGTGCAAGCTCCTTCGCGAACGGACGGCGGCCGAGCACGGAGCGGTACAGTGTCAGGGCGCCAACCGTGTCAGCCCGCTGCAGCGCCACCTCGATCAACCGATCGAAGGCAGCATCTTCAGACATCGCGGACGTTACCACAAGCGCCGCCAGCGAGTCGACCTCTCCGCGTGCCGCGAACTCCCTTACAAATCGCCGATACCTGCGCGCCTCCTCTTCGGGCTCGAGGCCGCGGACGAACGGGTGGCCCATCGTCAGGCGCGCGATGCGCAGCTCGGCCATCGCGTCTTCCAGGGGATCAATAACGGGTGCCGAATCCGGGAACGCGAGCCGCTGACGGCCTCGAAGCCGCGCGTGATCCACGAGCGCCTCGGCGAACGACTTCGCGATCAGGCCGTGACCCCGCACGCTCGGGTGCAGGTGGTCGACAAAAAGATCATTGCCTTCGAGGCCGTCACCCGCAGCGCCCCGAAACACCGCGGCAACGTCCACCAGCGAGGCGCACGATCCCGCGGTCAGCTTCCGGATCGACGCGTTGACGGCCTCCGGCGCGCGGAATCGCAGATCGTCCAGCTCTCGCGCCCGCTCAAACGCGGTGCGCGCTTCGTCAGCATCACCGCGCGCACGCGCCTCTACACCGGACTCGAAGAAACGGCGCGCCACGGCATCGTCACCGAGCGGCGATTGGCCCGACAGGTTCGACGTCACCGTGGCCAGATATACAGGAACGCCGGCGTCACAGAAACGCCGTACAGCGTCGGTCATGTTCTTCTCGAACTGGCGTACGCCCCGCCTGAACACCTCCCCGTCAAGCGGGATCGAGGCCTCGCCCACCGCCTCCGCCATCATCGTTCGGCCCTCAACATCAGTGGCCGACACGACCGCACCCAGCATTTTCTCCAGCAGCGTGTAGATCACCGACCGCTTCAGCCTGATCACCAGCCGCTTCAGCCACGCCACGTTGCCCATGCGGTTCACCGAGGTGCCGGCTCCGAAGGCTCCATAGTACTCGTTGTGACCCGCGTAGACGACGACCGCGTCCGGCGCCAGCCGGACGACGTCGCGACTCAGATCCCAGATGGTGAACGAGTTGGTCGCCGTCAGCGCCAGGTTTACCACTTCGGAGCGAAGCGACGGCAGATACGACTCGAGATGGGCACGCAGCAGGACCGGAAAGGCGTAGGCCTCCGCCGGAAAACCGGCCGTCGTCGAGCCCCCGAACGTGAAGACGCGGAACGAGTCTTCCGGCTTCTCCTTCTCGAATGGATGGAAGGCGACGCCCGGCGAGAACGTGTTGAAATACCGCTGCACGTACGCGGGGTTCAGCACCAGGTGCTGCTCATGACGATGCACCGAGTGGAACGGGCTCCTCGCTTCGCGCGCAACGCCCGCCACCCGCAGACCCGCCTCGATGAGAAGAAGGGCCACCAGCGGCAGGCTCGCTGCGGCAACCCTGAAGGCGATGGACTTGAGACGTCTCTCCATGAGGTGATGCTGTTGCCGGGCGCGCAGACCCGCTACTCGCTGCGGCGAGTAGGGTAAACGTTGCCCCTACTGGAGTCAAGAAGGAACCCGGAGTCGTCTCTGCGCTACTACGGTGAGCGATCAGAAAAAAGGGTGCCTCGCGCATGACGGTCCGCAGAGTATCGGCCATACTGATCATGGGTCTGCTGACCGGGCCCCTGCAGGCACAGGATCCTGGCAGCGTCGAGCATCCGGCCTGCTATCATGAGGAGTTTCGGGCGCTGGACTTCCTCTCGGGAAGCTGGAGTGTATCTGGCTCCCTCCGGAGGCCGGACGGTGAATGGGAAGATATTGCCGGAACGTCAGAGATCGTTCGTGACCTCGACGGCTGCATCCTTTCGGAGCGATACGAAGACGATCGATCCGAAGGCCGTTTCTTCGCGGTCGCCACGTACTCGTACGACCCGATCGACC
>JBFGEP010000011.1:0-15602 GCA_041580055.1 Rhodothermales bacterium
GATGCGCGTCGTGCGCACGGAGGAAGCACATCCGCCCGCCGCGCCAGGCGAATTGTCTTGATTTGCAGGGCGCCGTCGTGTCGCATCGACAGGCTGCAGGCCTTTAGATTCGAAACCCTGCATTCTGTTGCATTTAACATACAAGAAACAATCCCGTTCTGAAGAGAATTTGAACGAATCGAACCCCTGTGGCTTTGACCGGAGGTCTGCGGGCACCGAACGGTCCCGGGGAACTGCGGGACGCTTCGGGGTATCGTCCAGGACCGTGGACGAAAGCGTCATTCCTTGGACGTTGTGTCCCCGTGGCCGATAATCCCCCTGGGCGCACTCTTCGGCACCGCCTCCCCGTCCACCCGGGCAAACGGTTTATGTTCGAGTACAAGATTCGGTTGAGGGTCTTCGCCGGCCTGATCGTGGCAGTACTGCTGGTGCTGGCGCTTCGCCTTGCCTTCCTGCAGCTCGTCGACGTCCAGACGTACTACGACGAGTCCTCGAATGCCATACGGGTGAAGCGAGTGCTGCCCGCCCGCGGCGTGATCTACGACAGGAACGGCATGCTGATGGTGGACAACCAACCGTCGTACACCGTCCTGCTGACGCCGAGGTACTTCGACGCAGGACGCCTCTCGCTGCTGGCGGATCTGCTGGAGGTGCCCGACAGCGTCGCGGCCGCTCGACTGCAGGAGGCACAGGAATGGAATGCCTTCCGACCCACGGCGTCGTTCAAGGACGTGCCGTTTCGGCTCTTCAGCCGCGTGCAGGAGAATCTGTATCGACTTCCCGGCGTCTCGTTCGAGGTCTCGCAGAAACGGCGCTACCTCACCAGCTCGCGGGCGTGGCATGCCCTGGGCTTCGTTCGCGAGATCAACCGCGGCGAGCTCGACCAAATGCGCGACGACGGGTACCGCCAGGGCGACATGATCGGCCGAAGCGGCATCGAGCGCGTCTACGAGGATCGCCTGCGCGGCCATCTCGGCAGCGAGTTCAAGCTGGTGAACGTAATGGGGATGGAGGTCGAGTCGTACCGCGCAGGTTTGCAGGACCTCAATCCGGTGAGCGGCTACGATCTCCATCTGACGATCGATAACCGGGTGCAGTCGCTGGCTGAGTCACTGTTCGTCAACAAGCGCGGCGGAGCCGTGGCGCTCGACCCGAATACAGGCGAAGTGTTGGTGTTCGTATCAAAGCCCGACATCGATCCTCGCATTTTCTCGTCGGAGGTCACGGCAGAGGAGTGGCAAGAGGTGACGTCCACCGTCGGCGACCCGCTCTTCAACAGAGCCACGATGAGTGGCATGCCGCCCGGGTCCACGTGGAAGCCGTTCATGGCGCTGATCGGGCTGCAGGAGGGCGTTGTGACACCATCGACGGTGTATCGATGCCGCGGCGGGTATCGACTGGGCCGACGCACATTCCGGGATCATGCCGGCCACGTCCACGGCCCCATCCGGGTGGAGGAGGCGATAGAGCAGTCCTGCAACAGCTACTTCTTCAATCTGATGATGCAGCTCGACGTAAACACGCTGGCACGTTGGGCTCGCGTATTCGGCTTCGGCGAGCGGACGGACCTGGACATTGCCGAGCAGAACCCGGGACTGATCCCTGACTCAGCCTACTACGACAGAACGTATCCCGAGGGTTGGACGGCCGGATTTACGATCAACCTCGGCATCGGCCAGGGGGACATGCTCGTAACGCCGATGCAGCTGGCCAGATACGCAGCGGCCGTGGCCAACAGAGGCAGCATGGTTCCACCGCATTTCGTGCGGATGATACGGCACTCCGAGACCGGCGAGGTGCACCGGCCGAGCCTGCCCGATGCCAGGTCGATCCCAATCGCTGACGAGCACTTCGAGACGGTGAGGAACGGGATGCAGCGCGTGATGCTCAACGGCACTGGCCGGTGGTTTCAGGTTCCGGGCATTCCCTCTGCGGGCAAGACCGGGACCGCCCAGGCACCCGGGGACCGGGAGGATCACTCGCTTTTCGTCATGTTTGCCCCGCTGGACGAACCGAAGATCGCGCTCGCAGTCCTGGTCGAGAACGGAGGATTCGGAGCGACGCAGGCCGGGCCCATCGCGAGTCTGCTCGCAGAGAGCTATCTCACGGGAGACATCGCGCCGCAGCGGCGATACCTTGTGAATCACATCCGGACGCTCGCCAGCGAGCCGATTCCGGAAGAGAGCGGCCGATGAGGGTCTGGCAACGAAATATCGATGTCGGGCTTGTACTGTCCTGGTTTGGGCTGGCGGCCATCGGGCTCGTCGCGATCTACAGCACGACGCACGGCCCGGCGTCAGAATTCCTGCTGAAGTCCGTTCAGAACAACTTCTTTCGACAGCTGCTGTGGCTGAGCGTAAGTGTCATCGGTGCCGGAATCATCTTCACGCTTCCGGTGCGCTTCTTTCAGTATGGCGCGTATCCGATATACGGTGGTCTCATTCTGCTTCTGATCGCAGCACTGCTGGGCGGTACGGAGATCCACGGGGCCCGGTCGTGGTTGCGCCTCGGGCCCGTGCAGGTCCAGGTCTCCGAGCTGGCCAAGGTGGGTACGGTGCTGGCTGTGGCCCAGCTGCTTTCGGCGAGGCGGCGCAACGCCAACAGCGTGCGGTACGCTCTTGCTTCGGTCGTCCTGATACTCGTTCCGGCGGGCATCATCGTGCTCCAGAACGACATGGGAACGGCACTCGTGTTTGCGGGAATGATACCCGTGATGTTGTTCTGGTCGGGACTTCCGTCCAGCACGCTCATGCTGATGATCGCCCCGGCGGTTGCGGGCTACCTGTCCATCCTCTACATGCCGGCGGCCATCATCTTCTCGGTGCTGTTCACGGTGGGCATTCTGTGGTTCACTCGCGAGCGTTACCTCGCATTCCTCGCATTCGTCTTTAGTGCAGGAACGGTGCTTGTTTTGACCTTCGCAATGACCAGCCTGCTTCAGCCCTACCAGGTCGATCGACTGCTTTCATTTACGAACCCGGAGGCGGCCGAGTATCGCGACAACGTCGGATTCCATCTCGTGCAGTCAAAGGCGGCAATCGGTTCGGGCGGGCTTGCCGGCAAGGGCTTCATGCAGGGCACCCAGACCCAGGGCGCGTACGTCCCCGAGCAGTCAACGGACTTTGTCTTCAGCGTCATCGGGGAAGAATTTGGACTGATCGGAGGCCTTTCGGTCCTGGTTCTTTTCGCGGTCCTGCTGTTGCGGCTGATAACGCTCGGTGTGCAGATCAAGCATCCCTTCGCCGTCATGGTGGCCGCCGGCGCGGTCGGAGTCTACCTGGTGCACGTGTTCATCAACATCGGGATGGCCATGGGCATCCTGCCGGTGATCGGGATTCCGCTGCCCTTCATGTCGTACGGCGGCTCGGCGCTGATTGCCAATACGACGATGCTCGCGATCGTGCTGAATCTGTCGATCCGTCGGGACGAGTTCTCCATCTACGGGTACTAGCGTGTGGGGGCCGGACGGATTCCGCCGCGTCACGGAGCAGGCCGGGCCGCAGCTCGCGGAGGTCATCGAGCAAGGCGCGGACGGCGGCAACCTCTTCCTTGAGTCCTCACAGATCGAACGCCACCGACTTCGCCAGGCGGTGCGCAGTGGAGTCGCCGAGCCTCCGTTGCAGACGGCGGATACGAACCGGCTGGCGGGCGGCTCGGTGACTGCGTATGGCGCGGGCCGTGCCGCCACCGTCTGTCTCGAGGATGCGAGCCGTGAGGCCGTCGCTGGAGCGTGCTCTGCCGCGGTGGCGGAAGTAGGTGAATCTGCTGCTTCGCGTACCCTTCCCTTTGAGATAATGCTCCCTGCGGCTGAAGCCTTCCCTCCGGCAGAAATCGAAAGCCTGCCCGGTCCGCTGGTCAGGGAGCACTCCCGCCGGCTGGCGGAGGCGTGCCTCGGTCTCGACACGGAGGTCAGAGACGTTTCAATCGAAGTCTCGGACAGAGTGCGGCGGCTCTGGATCGCCACGACGTACGGTCACGGAGGAGTCAGGGTCGACCGTCACTCCACGACACGTGTTGAGTGTCGGCTCGGCGACGGACGCGTCGTAGCCGCCACATGCGGATCGGCTGGCACGGCGGCACCGGATACTCTGTGGGACCTGGACACACTGTTACGTGACGTACAACATTTGATCAGGGCCCGGCCCGCAAAATCGCCCCGAGGCTGGGACTCCATTCCAGTCGTGTTCGCCGCGGGCTGGTGTGCCGGGACCTGGGTGCACGAAGCCGTCGGGCATTTCCTCGAAGCGGACAACCCGTTTCTCGGGGAGATCGGAAGCCGGATCGCACCATCGGCGGTGACGATTGTGGATGATCCGACGACACCGGCCGGGCGAGGATCCTATCCATTTGACGACGAGGGGCTGCCCGCCACGCGAGTCGCGCTTGTTGTGGACGGCGTGCTCGTCTCGCGGATGGGAAGCGTGATGACGCGTCGAGGCAGACATCTACCTACGACCTCCAACGGTCGTCGTCAGGACTATCGCTTCCGGCCCTTGGCGCGAATGACGAACATCTCGATGAACGGTCGTGACGGAGACGCGGACGCACTGGTCGGATCGCTCACGCGGGGCCTGTTCATTCGGGAAATGAGGGGAGGTGCGGTGGATGCCGCGACCGGCGAGTTCTCGTTTGAGGTGACGCTTGCACACCCCATACAGAGCGGTGAACTGATGGCACCCGTATCCGGCCTGACGCTGACCGGGGGCGCTCGGTCAGCACTGGAGGGCATACGCGCCGTCGCAGACGATATGATGATGGACAATGGGCGGGGATTCTGCGTTAAAGGCGGCCAGACCGTACCGGTTGGACTCGGCGGACCTACGGTTCTTGTCGAAGGGCTCAAGGTTCGTGCGGGAAGCCGGGCGCTCGATCGCGGAATTGTTTTGTAACTTTCGTGTCCCATCCGGGTCGCCGGCGTTGCGGCCCGCGTCATCGACAGCAGTGCCCGTGGTTCAGGAATACATCAAAGATCAGCTCAGACGTGTGCTCGGCGAATGGCCGGAAGTGCCGTCCGACTTCGAGATTGAGCTCGAAGTGCCGAACAACCCGGATCACGGTGATCTCTCGACGAATACTGCCCTTCGCCTGGCCCGGCATCTGCGCCGGGCGCCGCGGGCGATAGCCGACGACCTCCGAGATCGACTGCGCGATCTTCCGCTGGACCCCGAGCTCGTGGCCGGTGTGGAAGTTGCGGGTGCCGGCTTCCTCAACTTCCGCTTCGCGAAGCACTACGTGTACCGTGAGCTCGAGTCACTTCTGCAGGAGGGCGACAGCTTCGGTCGCGCACCCCGCAATGGGAAAACGGCTATCGTCGAGTTCGTATCCGCCAACCCGACAGGCCCTCTGACGGTCGGACACGGTCGAAACGCCGTCCTCGGTGATGCGATAGCAAGTCTTCTGGAATGGTCCGGATACGACGTGACGCGCGAGTACTACTACAACGATGCCGGCCGCCAGATGCGTGTCCTCGCCGAGTCGGTTCGGGCGCGGTACGAGGAGCTGGCGAATCCGAAAACTCCCAAGAAGACCATCATGGTCGGAGGCGAGACGATTTCGGTCCCCGAGGCATTCCCGGAGGACGGTTACCTCGGACAGTATATCACCGATATCGCACGGTCGGTGCTAGAGGAGACGGGTGCGTCGAGCGCGGAGATCCCCGATACGGAGACGTTCAAGGAGGCGGCGGAGAGAGCCATCTTCGCGCAGATCGAGTCTACACTTCAGCGCCTCGGGATCCACATGGATTCCCACTTCAACGAGCACTCGCTTTACGAGAACAAGGCCGTCTGGGAGGTGCTCGATCGCCTTCGCAAGTCCGGATACGTCTACGAGGAGGACGGCGCCAAGTGGTTCAAGACCACGGAGCTCGGGAAGGACAAGGACACGGTGCTGGTCAAGAGCTCGGGGGAGCCGACATACCGACTTCCTGACATAGCGTATCACGTCGACAAGTTCTCACGCGGATTCGACCTGCTCGTCGACATTTTCGGTGCTGACCACAGTGCGCAATATCCGGACGTGCTGTCGGCGCTTCGGCTCCTGGGCCTGGACGAGTCGCGGGTTCGCGTGGTCATCTACCAGTTCGTGACGCTTGTTCGTGACGGAGAGCCCGTCAAGATGAGTACGCGGATGGCTACCTACGTGACACTCGACGATCTCATGGACGAGGTCGGAGAAGCCGTTACGCGTTGGTTCTTCCTGATGCGCTCTCCGAACGCCCATCTGGAGTTTGATCTAGGTCTGGCCAAGGAGGCGAGCGAGAAGAACCCGGTTTTCTATCCACAGTACGCCCACGCGAGAATCTGCTCGATCGAGCGGTATGCAGATGAGATCGGTTTTCGGTTTGCGGGTGACGCCGACCTGACACTCCTAAACGACCCCGTCCAGCTAGACCTCATCAAGGCGTTACTCAGGTTTCCGGAGGTTGTAGCGTCAACGGCCGAGGACTGCGAGCCGCACCGGCTAACGGTCTATCTGCGGGAGACGGCGGAGTCGTTCACGAAGTTTTACGGCAGCAGTCAAATCATCGGCCAGCCGATGGAGGTTGCTACCGCTCGGATGTTTCTGGCGCGGGCCACGCGGACGGTGCTGTCCAACGGGCTGAAAATTCTTGGGATTGAGGCCCCTGTCCGCATGTAGCTGGCTCCCGCCGCTCGGACCGGATCTCTTTGGAAAGGGCCGGTTCGTGCCGATTACTAACCTAGTTCCACCGAAACGCGAGGTCACACGTGTCGCTTTCCTACACCATCAGAGAAGGCGTCGCCGGGTTCAAGAGGGCGAAGTTCGCATCCGTCGCATCCACCAGTGCGATGGCCGTTGCGCTCGTACTGATCGGGCTATTCCTGCTGCTCAGTCTCGAGGCCAACTACGTGTCGGACTGGCTCCGGCAGAGGGTCGGCGAGTTGGAGGTCTTTCTGCAGGACGATGTGGACGAGCCGCTCGCGCGGGCGATGCACGAACGCGCCCGGGCCACCGAGGGCGTAGCGGAGACAGAGTACATCTCGAAGTCGCGTGCCCAGGCGGTCTTCAGGGAGGAGTTTGGAGAGGGCAGTGAACTGTTCTTCGACCAGCCGTTCCTCCCGGCCTCGATCAAGGTGAGGGTCGTATCAGATTATGCGAATCCCGACAGCCTGACGGCAATGGTGAATCTCTTCGAGAGCTGGTCTCGGGTTGACGAAGTGATATTCAACCAGCCGCTGCTGGTGAAGGTGCAGCAGAACCTGAACATGATTCGCACGATGGGACTGTGGCTGGGGGCGCTCGTCGTGCTGGCGTCGATCTTCCTGGTGGGCAACACCATACGACTGACCATCTATGCGCGGCGGCTGCTGATACGCACGATGAAGCTCGTCGGGGCGACGGACTCGTTCATACGGCGTCCCTTCATGGTCGAGGGAATCCTGCAGGGGCTTTTCGCGGCGGTGCTCGCGACCGTGGCGCTCGTGGTACTGTTCGGTGTGATTTCGAACTATGTACCGCAGGTGGATAGTGCCGGGAGCGGTGGGCCGCTTCTGATGCTTATCGGCGGGACACTCTTCATGGGCATATTCCTGGGTTGGATCGGATCGTTTTTCGCGGTCAGACGGTTCATCCGGCACGTCGCGCTGCACTGACGCCGGGTGCTCCCGTCCGGGCCGCCGGCGTCGCCGCCGGTTGACATTCGTGCAGGGTGCGGCTACTTTGAAAAAACTGCCCCTACTGCATTGATTCCCATCGAATTCCCTCGATCATGCTGCGGGCTCTCCTGGTAATCCTGGCCATTCTCTCGGTGGTTCTGGGAGTTGCACTGAGTCTGTGGTTCATGTATGTCGCCGCGGCCCTCCTGCTGTTGGCTGCGGCCGGTGTATGGCTATTGAGTTTGAGGGGCAAGTTCGAGATTGGTAGACCCCAGTCGGCGCATTACGCTCCTTCAGAGGAAGAGGACCTTGGAGCACTCGGGATTCTTGAGATACGCCCGAGGGAAAGGACTGCGCGTGAGGCCATTGAGGTCTCCGAGCAGGAACCGATCGCGGCCGTGGCCGGTCGCCATGGCTCGCGCTCCGCAGATCCTTCCCGACATCAACACACCATCTTCGAAGCGGAGGACGCTGTGAGTTCAGCCGAGACCGAGATACGCGAACCGTCACCGGTCGAGAAGAACGGTACGAGCCGTGAGGTCACATCGTCGGGGCGATCCGGGGCCTCGCGGTCCTCGATACGGGAGAGCGCGGGCTCCCGGTACCAGGTGGTCTCTGCTTCGGCCGCAGTGGACCGCGACGTCGTCCTGCCCTGCCTCGAGTCGCTGTGCGCGGCGCTGGAGGCGAACACCGTCTGCCTGCTCGGCTCGGAAGCCGGAGGCAAGGGGCACCGCATCCACGCGATGGTCAGTCGCAACGCCTACGCGCGGGCCGGCGGCGAACTGACGCCGGGCAACGGAATGCGATGGTCGTCGTCGCGGTACGTCACGGTCGAACGTGCGGCGGACGCGACATGGGACCCATACGATCTTCAGTACTATCGTGAGACGATTGCCGTGAAGGAGCTCGCTCACGTTGCCGTCCCGACTCCGAGGGGAGCGATGCGCTTTCTTCTGATCGCCGATTCGATGGTCGACGGCGCGCTCAGCGATCCGCGGGCGCAACGCATCATGGATCAGTACGCCGCAATGCTGAGCACGCTCATCGTCCAGAAGCCTGAACGGGCTGAGGACGAGGTGCCGGCATTTCGGCCCAGGAGAGAAATCATCGAGGAGGAGATGTGGCGAGCGCGCGAGGGCGAGTTTTCAATCGCGCTTGCGCTCGTCATGCTGAATCGTGCTGAACAGGAAGACCGAGGAGTCGCAGTGGAGGAGGTCGAAGAGCTGGAGGGTGCGCTCCGGCAACGACTCGAGGAGTCGGCCGAGGGGCTCCGCGTTGAGCGCTTCGGGGACCTGATGTACGGTGTGTTCGTGCCGTTCCAGGTGACAGCGGTCGAAGACTGGGCCATTCAGATCCAGGAACAGCTCGGGGCGGATTTCGCGGACGGCGCGAGCATAGGAGCGGCCATGCTCACGGACCGACACACCACGCCGGAGCAGCTGCGGGCGGACGCTGCGGCGGCACTGCAGGAAGCAGTAAAGTCCAGAGTCTGCACGATACTCGAGTAGGCGGTCCTGAGTCTGAGCCTACGGCACCGATCCGCCATGCCTCTCTTCGTCACGATTGTCCTTGACGGCGTCGGGATCGGGGCGCAGCCGGACGCGGCCGAATTCGGAGATGCCGGTGCGGATACCCTTGGTCACGTCTGCGGTGTCGCCACGCCGAGCCTCCCGAACATGGCGCGCTGGGGTCTCGGCCGGATCCGGCCGCTGGCCGGTGTAAGACCGACTGAACGGCCGGCGGCGGACTTCGGAAAGATGCGCGAGATCTCCGCAGGCAAGGACAGCACCACAGGGCACTGGGAGCTCGCGGGAATCCGTATGGATCGACCGCTGCCGACATACCCGGACGGCTTCCCCGACGATCTCGTGGAACTCTTTCTGGTCGAGACGGGCTGCGAACGCGCGATCGGCAACGAGGCGGCCTCCGGAACGGAGATCGTCCGGCGACTGGGAACGGAGCACCTGCGGACAGGAGCCCCGATCATATACACCTCCGCCGATAGCGTCTTCCAGGTGGCTGCCCACGTCGACGCCATGCCGTTGGAGCGGCTGTACGAAGTCTGCCGGATCACCCGCGACCGAGTCTGCGTGGGATCTCACGCCGTGGGGCGCGTGATCGCCCGACCGTTCCACGGGCCGGCAGGAGCATTCGAGAGAATATCCTCGGATCGAAGAGACTACTCGCTGCGGCCGCCCCGGCCGCCGCTCCAGTCCCTGCTGCAGGATGCAGGCGTCGAGACGGTCGCTATCGGCAAGGTGGGAGATCTTTTCGACGGTGTCGGATTCGCCACAAGCACCAAGACGCGATCAAACGTCGCGGGCATTCGCGAGACGCTGGAGGCGATAGAGGCCGCGGCAGGATCCGGACGGCCTACGTTCATCTGGACCAACCTCGTCGATTTCGATCAGGAGTACGGCCACCGCAACGACGTGCACGGTTTTGCTGCCGCCCTCCGCGACTTCGATGAACGTCTGCCCGAGCTGGAGAAAGCGATGCCTGCCCACTCGGTCCTGCTGCTAACCGCTGATCACGGCAACGACCCTACGTTCCCGGGCACCGATCACACGCGGGAGTACGTTCCGCTGCTCATGAAGCACGAGAGGTCGGGCCGGGACCTGGGAGCAAGGGACAGTTTCGTCGATCATGCCGCCAGCGTACTCGCCTACTTCGGACTGGAGAACACCACCGAGGGGAAACCATTCCTGCCTCGGGCTGGCTCTTCCCGCGTCACTTCAGCAGAATGACGCTCTTCGACGCCGAGAACAGCTCCGCGTGCACTCGAATCAGGTACATCCCGCTTGAGAGTCCGGACGCTTCGAACTGGAAGCGATGCTGAAGTCCCGAGGGAAGAAAACCGTTGTGGAGCGAGGCCACCTGCTGGCCGATCGAATTGTAGACGTGTATGGCGACGTCCTGCGGCTCGTGCACCTCCAGCTCAAAGGTCGTCAACGGGTTGAACGGGTTGGGATACGGCGCCCCGAGCTCGAAGCTGTCGACGACACCCGCGGTCGGCGGGTCGACCGGATCTCCGACGATGTCGAGGTAAAGAACGTTGAAGAGGGCATCCGCCCGGTACTCGCCCACGTGTTCAAAGGGAAACTCGGTGTCGAAAGCGACGCCGACGTCCGTCGGTGCGGAGCCGAATATCATATTCTCGGAAGCGTCGAATACGACGAAGTGGAGGGCCTCGCCGACCCGCAGGCCGTCAACCGAGTCCGTCATCTCATCGTCGCCCCAGATCGTGATCGAGGCGGTTTCACCGGTCCAGACTACTTTGCCTGCACAGGCGCCGTTTTGGCCCAGCACCACGATCTCGTCGCCCTCCTCGATGGCGACGCCGTTTATCGTCGGGGTCACATCAGCCCGAATGAAAACGCTCGCATTCTGGCCCGTCCGGACGGCACATTCGACGAAGGGGGACTTTGCGAGAGCGCCGGTGCCGACGAAGGAGGCCAGCAGCAGGCTCAGGATCGTTCGCTTCAGCATGTCGCACACTTCTGCTACGGTGTGGGGGAAACTGAGCTCTTTAGTGAGTCTCAGCGTGTCAGCGTAGCAGTGCGGGCCCGGCGAAAGGCGATGTGTGTTGTCGACCAGACCCTTTTCGGTCGCGCCCGAGAACGTGGTGGAATCCGGGCGGGGACGGGCCAACTCCACAATCGATGTATCGACCGCGGCCTATCCTTTTTTAAAGATTTTTGGGGTAAAGGAAGCGCGGCCGGACGGTGACTGTCGGTGGGGGTGCCGCGCGCGCAGGCAGGGTTACAACTCAGCCGGGATTGGATTATTGTCGGTTGTCAACATCTTAACCGGGAGGTACCTTGCTGCGACGAAACATCCGAAATCCGTCACAGGCGAGAGGAAAGATCCCGCGATGCTGCTGGGCAAGGTCATTGGCACGGTCTGGGCAACACGAAAAGACGAGCAGCTTGTCGGCATGAAGCTGCAGATCGTGTGTGAAGTCGACCTGGATCTCAATCTCAGGGATCGCTACGTGATAGCGGTTGACAGCGTGGGGGCGGGAGCGGGCGAGATTGTGCTGGTCGCGCAGGGATCCAGCGCCCGGCAGACCGAGCTGACGCACAATCGCCCCGTTGACGCGGTCATAACTGCTATCGTGGACAAGCTCGACGTTCAGGACGTCGGGGAGCTCGAGAGCCGGGGGGCGGTTGCGTGAAGCTCGCCCGCGTTATAGGCAGCATCTGGGCCACGCGCAAGAACGAGCGCCTCGAGTCGCGCCGCATGCTCGTGGTGCAGCCGATGGCGTTTGGCGGCAAGGACGTAGGCCGGCCGCTGACCGCGCTGGACGCAGCGGAAGCGGGTCTGGGTGATTTCGTGATCTACACGACGGCCAGCGAAGCGGCGATTCCGTTTCGGCCGGGCCTCACGCCGACGGACGCAACCGTTGTCGGTGTGGTGGACCGAGTCGACCACCGCGACTGGACGTACGTGGCCGGCGCCTAGCGGTCGCCGTCGCCGATCAGGGGCACGAACCGAAAGTCGTGCAGCTGCTCTTCGTTGGTCGTGGTCAGGCCGGTGCGCGTAAACCGGTGCATCGTCTGTCCGTATGATCCGCCCACCGGGATGACGAGGCGTCCACCCCGGTGCTCGTCGTCCGGGAGTCTTAGCTGTGCGATCAGCTCGTCAGGAACGTCCGTTGCTCCGGCCGTCACAACAATTGCGTCGTAGGGCCCGAACGCAGCCCAGCCGACCGTGCCGTCATCGCATTTCATGAGCACGCGGTACTCCAGCTCTGCGAGAAGCGTGCGCGTCCGGTCGTACAGGGCGCGTATCCTCTCAACTGAGTAGACCTCTGCACCGATCTCGCAGAGGACGGCCGCCTGGTACCCGCTGCCCGTGCCTATCTCCAGCACGCGGTCACCCTTTTCCACCGAAAGCATCTCGGTCTGATAGGCCACCGTGAACGGCTGGGAGATCGTCTGGCCGTAGCCGATCGGGAGGGCTTCATCGTCGTAGGCCCGTGTCCGGAGCGCGGGGTCCACGAACAGATGCCGGGGCACGTTGTCGATGGCACGAAGGACCGCAGCGTCGCCGATACCCTTCTGCTTCAGCGACTCGACAAGCCTCGACCGACGTCGCCTGTACTTCCAGTCTTCGGATGACATCGGATCGGGATGATCTTCGGTACGTGCTAGATCGTGGCCGCCGGCTCGACCTCGGCGTTGGACAGATTGACGGGTGCCGGAGCCTGCGGCAGCAGGGCGTCGGTGAGGTATTCCCGCAAGGTCTTCTCGTCGATGTCCGAGATGAGATTCCCGAGCATCGAGACGGACACCTGGCCCGTTTCCTCCGACACCACGACGACGAACGCGTCTGTCTGCTCCGTCAGGCCGACGGCGCTTCTGTGCCGCAGTCCGAGGTGCGGCGAGAGGCGCATGCTCGTCGAAACCGGAAGGATGCAGCGAGCGGCTTCGATCGTCTTGTTCCTGATGATGACGGCGCCGTCATGAAGCGGATTCTGCGAGTAGAAGATGGTCACTAGCAGGTCCTTAGACACCCGTGCGTGAATCGCGGTGCCGGTCTCGACGTAGTTTCGCAGTCCGGTGGAACGCTCGAAGGCGATTAGGGCGCCGATCCGGCTTCGGCTCATCTCCATCACCGCCTGCGTCACCTCGCTCACCATTTGCTCCTGCGCGGGAGACGTCACGAGCCGTCGGATGAGTGGATTCTGGCCCAGCAGCAGCAGCAGTCTGCGGATCTCGGGCTGGAAGAGGATGATCACGGCCAGCACGATCACCTCGCTGATCAGGCCAAACAGCGAATCGAGAATCGTCATGTCCGCGACACTGACCACGACCTGCACGAGGTAAAGTGCCAGAACGCCCAGGAAAATCTGAACCGCGATGGTGCCGCGCATCAGTACGTACAGCTTGTAGAGCACGTACGCAAAGATGCCAATCTCCATCAAATCAATCAGCCGGATCGGGATGACCCACTGGAAGATCGTGAATGCGATTGGCGGCACGGCGATGGTCAGGCGTTTCGGATCGCGCCGATGAGCTTCAGGGCCTCGGCCGTCTCCCGAATATCATGTGTGCGAACAATTGTTGCTCCGTTCAACACGGCAACCGCGGTTGCACCCAGGGTTCCGAACAGTCTCTGCTCCGGAGCCGGTATCTTGCCGTCCTTCTCGAGCACCGAAGCAACGGTTGATTTGCGAGAGATGCCGACGAGTATCGGCCGCTGCCTGGCGGTCAGCTCTCCGAGCCGCTGCAGGAGCTGCAGGTTGTCTCCGACGGACTTTCCGAAGCCGAAGCCCGGGTCCAGAATGATGTTCTCGACCCCAGCCTCCGCGGCTCGCGCGAGCGACTCGTCCAGGGATTGCGTTACGGTCGCGATGATGTCCTCATGCGCGACGTCGTGCGGCAACGCGCCGGGTGTTCCGACGGAGTGCATCACGATCAGCGCCGCGCCGGCCTCCGCCGCCACCTGCCCCAGGTCCGAAGAGAATCTCAGGCCCGTGATGTCGTTGATGATGTGAGCACCGGCGTCCATTGCGGCTCTTGCCACATCCGGTTTGTAGGTATCTACCGAAACCAGGACCGAGGGAAAGCGGGACACGATGCCCTCGATGACGGGCACCACGCGTCGTATTTCCTCCTTCGGTGTGATCGGACGCGCGCCCTCTCCGTACGTCTTGCCGGTCGGTCGCGAGGATTCACCTCCTACGTCGATCATCGCCGCTCCCTGGGCCACCATTTCAGCCGCGCGCTCCAGGGCGGCCTCCGGGCGAAGGTATCTTCCTCCATCCGAAAACGAGTCGGGCGTCACGTTCAGGATGCCCATTACGTGGGCGCCCGTCGCGATGCCGGGAGTGCAATCCAGCTTGCGACCTCGACACGAGATCACGAGAGGGGTCGTCGTCGTCGATACTTCTTGCCTTTTCATGGTGGGAAGTTACGTTTGCGGTTCCAGAATTCCCCTTGAGTTTCGCACGTTCTCGAATGCACTTAAAGTACGGGATTCGATGCGCGCGCGAATCGTTCCATCTCGACCTTCGTGGAAGCGGAGGTGTCGTAGATTGTGCACGATGAAACGCAGGGAAGCATGCCAGGATTAGCCGGTGCGATTGTCGGCGGGGCTCCGCTGGGGCCGCTTCGGGTTTTGCGGCGGGCCGCAGCGAAACCCCTGGGCACGCAGCGAAGGCTCCTGAAGAGACTCGTCCGACGGGCGGCTGCAACCGCTGCCGGACGACAATTCGGTTTCTCGGGATTCGACAATGGCCGCTATCTGATCTCGGATTTTCAGAGTGCGGTCCCTCTTCAGACATACGAGCACATACGGGGCTGGGTCGACCGAATCCGTTCCGGCGAGCCGAACGTGATGTGGCCTGGCCGAATGCGAGACTTTGCCGTCTCGAGCGGAACGGCTTCCTCCGGAAAGATCATTCCGCTCAGCGCGGAGACGCTGCGCAAGAACAGCCAGTTCAGTCTTGCCTCCGCCCTGAATCATTTTGCCCACAGCGGCGATCGGTCGATGTGGCTCGGGAAGATGCTCAGCCTCCCGGGCCGGATTGAGGAAGATCCCAGGTATCCGGGGACGCTGATCGGCGAGGTCTCGGGTTTCCAGTCGCGCTACGCCCCGTCGTTCGTCTCGCGCTTCTATCAGGCGGTGCCGGAAGACATCTTGTTCATGGACAACTGGGACCGGAAGCTGGACGCGGTCGTCGAGCGTACGCTGCAGCAGGACATCCGTGTTCTGGTGATGGTGCCGTCCTGGGCGCTGGTCCTCTTCGAGAAACTCATCGAGCGGTATAACGCGGTACACGGTGGCGGAGCCTCGACCGTTCTGGACATCTGGCCGAATCTGCGCGTGTTCTTCTCGGGTGGCGTTGCGCTGAGCTCGTACCGCGACCTTCTGACGCAGCAGATTGGAGCGGACATACCGTTCGTCGAGAGCTATGGCGCGTCCGAGGGTTACTTCTCGACCCAGGACGGCCCGGACGAGCCCGACATGCTCCTGCAC
>JBFGEP010000012.1:0-15484 GCA_041580055.1 Rhodothermales bacterium
CTGCTGACCGACGGGCAGAACAACCGGGGCGAGATTGATCCCGTCACGGCCTCGGAGGTCGCATCTGCACTCGGCGTTCGAGTGTACCCCGTGGGAGTGGGGGCGTACGGAGAAGCGCCCTTCGTCATCGACCATCCGTTCGCGGGACGCCAGCGCCGCATGATGCCTGTCGAGATTGATGAGGACATGCTGCGGTCGGTCGCTGAGAAGACGGGCGGGGCGTACTTCCGCGCGACTGACAACGAGGCTCTGCGCCAGATATACGCACAGATCGGCGAGCTTGAAAAGACGAAGGTCGAAGAGCGTTCGTACACGGACTACGAAGAGAGGTATGCCCTATTCCTGTGGCCCGCGTTCGGGCTGATCCTGTTTGAGATCTTGCTGTCGAGCACTCGTCTGCGAAGAATCCCCTGACCCGCTATGGGCTGGTTGTACCCGACATATCTGACTGCGCTTTCCGCCATCCCGGCTGTCTTGCTGCTGCTCGTGTGGGCCGCTCTCGCGCGGCGACGCGCCGTCCGCCGGATGGGCGACCCAGAGCTGATGGAGAAACTCGCCGGAAGCGTCAGTCCGCGGAGGCGCCGGTGGAAGAGCGCACTGGTCGTTCTCGGGCTGACGCTCATGGCCGTGGCGCTGGCGGGGCCTCGCTTCGGCACGAAGCTCCGTGAAGTCAAGCGCGAGGGCGTCGACATCATCTTCGCGCTCGACGTCTCCCTTTCGATGCAGGCACGCGACGTGGCGCCGAATCGCCTGGACCGGGCCAAGAACGAGCTCAAGAAATTGCTGGACGATCTCCGTGGAGACCGCGTCGGCCTCGTGGTCTTCGCCGGTGACGCGTTCATCCAGTGCCCACTGACAACGGACTACGGAGCCGTACGGCTGTTTCTGGACGTAGCGAATCCACAGCTCATCCCGACGCCGGGTACCGACTTCGGCGGAGCGCTGGACATGGCGCTTAAGGCGTTCAGGAGCCAGGTCCGGGATCCCGAGGAGGAACACACCCGGGTTCTGCTGTACGTGTCGGACGGCGAGAACCACGTCGGATCTATCGACGTGATCCGGCAGAAGGCTTCGGAAGAGGGTGTGGTTGTCTTCGCAGCGGGCGTCGGCGAGACGGAAGGTGTGCCGATCCCGCTGGGGCGGAGTCGCACCAACCCCGGTTACAAGAAGGATCGTGACGGGCGAGTCGTGATGACCTCGCTAGAGGAGGAGCCGCTGCGGCAGCTCGCGGGAGACGGCGCGTACTTCCGGATCGCCAAGACCTCCAGCACCTTGAACAAAATAATCGCCTCGCTCGAGCGTTTGGAGCGAACGGAGTTTGCGCGCGAGGAGTTCGAGGAGTACGACGAGAAATACCAGTGGCCTCTGGCGCTTGCCTGTCTGCTCCTGATTGGCGAGGTCGTGCTGCGGGATCGCTCTAGAAAAACGAGCCCTGTGACATGAGACGGATCTGGCTGCTATCGATACTCCTGCTGGGCATGTCGCAGGACGAAGGCGACGCCCGGCGGGCGAACGACCTGTACGAGCAGGGCCGCTATCGCGAGGCGGCCGATGCCTATCTCGCCGTACTCGATGAGGCCGGACCGGGGGCACCCGCCGAATTGCAGGCCGCGCTCTTGAACAACCTAGGTGCGGCACTGTATCGGATGGAGGACTATCAAACCTCTCTGCAGGCTTTCGTCCGATCGCTGGCGGTAGCCGAGGTGGCGAGCGATCGGAGCCGTGCGGCCTACAACGCCGGCAACGCGGCCTTCAGACAAAACGACTTGAGGGCCGCCCTGTCGTTCTACAAGCAGTCGCTCCTGGAGGACGGCACCAACGAAAGCGCCCGGTACAATTTCGAATTTGTACGCCGAAGGGTGAAAGACGACGAGCAACAACAACAGGACTCCGGTGGCAAAATCGAACCTTCCGAGTACGCGAAGGCGCTGAAACGACAGGCCGAGGAGATGGTCGCCCGCCGACAGTACCGATCGGCGCACACCCTGATGCTCGACGGCCTGCGCGTGGACGAGACGGTACGTGCTTTTCAGGAATTCATCGGCCGCACCGGCAACATCGCCGACATAGAGGAGGTCCAGCCGTGAGCCGAATCCTGTTCGCTATCTCGATCCTCATCCTGCTTGCGCAGAATTCGGCCGGTCAGTCCCCCGAAGTCGCTTTCCACGACGGCGCGCGCGTGTATGTCGACGCCAGGCTCGAGGATGCGGAGGAAATCGTGGATGCCGGGCTCGCGATCGACCCCACGAACCCGAAGCTCACGGCGCTCAAAGCTCTGATCCAGGAAGAGAAGGACCGACAGCAGCAATCGGGGGAAGGCAGCTCGGGCGAGCAGCAGGAGCAGGACCAGAATCAGCAGCCACAGCCGAACCAGTCGGGTGACGAGCCGGACCCGTCGGCGGATGAAGAGGGTGAGGGGCAGCAGGAGGAGCAGGAGCAGCCCGGCCAGGGAGATCCGCAGCCCCAGGACCCTTCGCAGGAACAGCAGGCCAGCGATCGCGAACAAGAGAGCGTTGAGGCTGGAGCGGACCCGGATCAACTGAGTCGCGCTCAGGCGATCCGGATCCTGCAGGCCCTCCAGAACGAAGAAGAACAGTTGCTTCGTGAGGTGCAGAAGATCAAGGGCCGGCCTCGTCGAGTAGACAAGGACTGGTAGCGTCACTTTTCATTGCGGCGCACTGCTCAGGGGATGACGGGTATGATGATGGCATTGGCGAAACGGTGGCTGATTTCGGTCCTGCTCATCGCGTTCGGACTTGAGACGTCGGCTCAAGATCTCGCCGTGAGCGCGTCGGTCAACGAAACCACCATCGGCTCCGAGGAGACCGTGACCTACACGGTGGAGGTCAGCGGGCAATCACTGCCGCAGCTCTCCGCCCCGCAGCCTCCGGAGACGGAAGGCCTGGTGCTCACCAATCGTTTCCCGTTCACGTCCCAGAACATGTCGATCGTGAACGGGCGGGTGCAGCAGAGCGTGTCCTATAGTTGGACCTTCCGGCCGGTGCGGGAAGGCGTGGCCCGATTCGGTGAATTGCGAATACAGATTGGCGACAAAGAGTATCGCACTGCGGCGATCACCGTTACGGTTGTTCCTCAGGCTCAGCGACCCCCCCGTCCGCAGCGTCGGAGTCCGTTCCTTCTGGATCCGTTCCAGCGACAGGCTCCAGCCCCAGCGGAGGAGGCCGAGATCTCCGAGCGCGACATGTTCATTCGGGCGACGCCCAGCAAGCGCCGGAGCTACCAGAACGAGCAGATCACGATCGAGTACGCGCTTTACTTCCGGACCGGAATCCAGCTGAGACAGAGCCGCCTCGCCGACTCGTGGGACGCCGAAGGTTTCTGGAGGGAAGAGCTCGAGATCGAGTCCCGACCGATTCCGAAGACGGTTGTCGTGGACGGTCTACGCTACAACACGATCGTCCTGAAGCGCGTGGCGGTGTTCCCGACACGAACAGGTACACTCAGGATTGACCCGCTTCGCATTGAGAGTGAGGCGGCGGTGCCGTTTGGTCGTGGCGATCCCTTCTTCTCGCTTCGAAACCGATACCAGCCGGTCCGGCTTAACTCGGATCCGGTGACCATCGAGGTACTGCCCTGGCCGGGCGACGAGCCCACAGCGTTCGCCGGCGCGGTCGGCAACTTCACGCTGGACGTCGAGGTGGACCGGAATCGACTCGAGGTGGGCGAGTCGGTCCAGGTTACGGCACGCATACGCGGCTCGGGCAACATTGCGACGCTGGAGGCGCCGATCTTCAGGCCTCCGGGCGCATTCGAGGCGTACGACCCGGAAATCGAAAGCCGCATCGAAAGATCCGGACGCGTCGTCCGCGGCATCAAGACCTTCAGCTATGTACTTGTGCCGCGCGCGAACGGAAATTTTGAAATACCCGAGATCACCTTCGCCTTTCTCGAGCCTTCCACCGGCCGGTACGAAACGGTACGTTCCGATCCGACGCCAATCGTCGTCACCGGGACTGCCAGTCCGCTGGCGGAAATAGCTACGAACGCATCGGGGCTGCCGGTGGACGACATCGCTCCGCTCAAGCTGGAGGGCGTGAGGTGGGTCGCAGCCGTGCGAACTCCGATCTACCGACAGCCATGGCCGTACGTTCTGGCGGTGCTTCCGCTGCTCGGCTTGCTCGGGGCCGTGCTGTGGACACGACACACTCAGCGACTCGCCACCGACCTCGAGTTCGCACGAAAGCGCCGGGCACACCCGCTTGCCCGCAAGCACCTGAGGCGTGCCGAGGAGCTGCTACATTCCGGCAACGCAGCCCCGTTCTACGAGGAGCTTGAGCGTGCCGTGCTCGGCTTCATCGGCAACCGTCTGAATATCTCGGAGCTGGGTCTCACCCGGAGTCAGCTCCAGGCCCGCCTTGCCGGGGCCGGCATCGGTGGGGAGACGCTTTCGAGCCTGGCGGCTCTTCTCGAAGAGTGCGATCGCGCACGTTTCGCGCCGGTGCCGCCGGCAGAAGCGGCCCGCCAGGAGGCTCATTTCCGAGCGGCCTCACTGATCGTCTCAGTAGATCAGGCTCTCCAGAAGGCCGGCGTTACCGCATCATGAAATTGATCATCACCGCTGTTTCGATTGCAGTCTCTGTCGGACTTACGTCCGTGTCGCTGGGTCAGACGGACGAAGAGGCCCGGCTTCTCGACGAGGGAAATCGACTTTTTCGAGAGGGTGATTTTGAGGGTGCCAGGGTCTCGTACGAAGGAGCGCTCGGTCTCGGTCTCGAAAGCGGAATAGCATACTACAATCTGGGCAACGCGTATTTCCGGCTGGACAGACTGGGCAAAGCCATGCTCAGCTACCGCCGCGCCGCCCGGTTTCTGCGGGACGATCCCGAGCTGCGGCACAACATCGACCTGGTACGCTCCCGCGCACGCGATCAACTCTCGATACTGCCGAAGCCGGTCTGGGTAAAATGGTGGGACGGTCTCGTGAACTTGATCGGCCTGAGAACCATGTTCTGGATCGGCGCAGCGGCCTGGCTTTTCGGCCTGGGCATTGTGGGACGCAGGATACTGACCGGCTCCAGCGGTAACGCTTCAAGGAGATCTGCTCTGGTTCTCGTTCTGGTGGGTCTGGCTGCCGGTTGCGGAGCGTTCGCGACGTCTGTAGCCCGCTCGGACGATGTGACGGCGGTGGTCGTCTCTGATCGAGCTCATGTCCTGGAGCAGCCGTCGAACAGCTCACGTACGGTCATTGTGGTGCACGAGGCCCTGGTCGTCGACGTCGTGGAGCAACGCGGCGAGTGGCTGCACATTAGACTCCCCAACGGAGTTACAGGCTATATCGAGCAGGAGTCGGCCGAGATCGTCTAGCCATATGCGCCACTCGGGGTGGCCGCAATTCTTACATTGCTGCAGGTCAAAGCAGAATCAGCATGGAACCGGCCTTCATCGCACACGGTCGCCAGACCGGCTGGATCGAAGTCGTCTGCGGATCGATGTTCAGTGGGAAGACGGAGGAGCTCATCCGCCGCCTCAAGCGCGCTCGTTTTGCGAGGCAGGGCGTTGAGATCTACAAGCCGGCCGTCGACGCCCGATACAGCGTCTCGGAGGTGATTTCGCACGACGAGAACTCGATTCCGTCGGAGGTTGTCGACAGTGCAGGCCAGATCCTGCTCATGGTGGGCAAGGCCGACGTCGTCGGAATCGACGAAGCGCAGTTCTTCGACGAAGACCTCGTTGAGGTGTGCCAGACGCTCGCTCGCGACGGGCGCCGCGTCATCGTCGCCGGATTGGATCAGGACTATCTCGGCCGGCCGTTTGAGCCGATGCCGCAGATTATGGCGATCGCGGAGTACGTCACCAAGCTGCACGCGGTCTGTGTCGTCTGCGGCTCGCCGGCGAATCACTCTCAGCGAATCGTCGCCGATCGCTCGCGGGTGCTGTTGGGCGCGACCGATGTCTACGAGCCGCGGTGTCGCGACTGTTTTGACCCTGATCTGTCCCGCCGAAAGTCGACCGCGGCCACTCCCGCGGAGGCGTCGAGCGCCGTCGACCTTCCCGTTGCGCCGAAGGAAAAGGCGCGGCTCCAGGACTAGGAAAGCCCGGCCATTCCGCCGGGGATCCAAGACGTCTGCGGCGGGTTCTGCTGTTTGCGGGACTGCGTCCCGCCCGCTATGTTGCATCTCCCCATGGGCGACCTCCTGGACAGGGAAAAAACACGCTATCTCCGGATCTGAATGTCACAACCCAGATACCTCGTCGCCGCCCGCAAGTATCGTCCACAGCGCTTCGACGAGGTCGTCGCCCAGGATCACGTTTGCGACACCCTCAAGAACGCGATCGCTCGAGATAGGCTTGGTCACGCCTACCTTTTCAGCGGGCCCCGCGGAGTCGGAAAGACGACGGTTGCCCGTATCCTCGCCAAGTCGATCAACTGCACGGCGCCGGAGTCGGACCGCGATGGAGCCGAGCCATGTCTGAAGTGCGACTCCTGCCAGTCGTTCGCCGACGGCCGCAACCTTAACGTGATCGAGATCGACGCCGCGTCGAACAACCGCGTCGACGACGTCCGCGAGCTTCGCGATACGGTCCGGGTACCTCCGCAGGGCGGGCTGAAGAAGGTCTACATCGTGGACGAAGTCCATATGCTAACGGCCTCCGCGTTCAACGCGCTGCTCAAGACGCTCGAGGAGCCTCCGCCGTACGTCCTCTTCATCTTCGCGACGACGGAGCCCAACAAGGTTATCCCGACCATCCTCTCTCGGTGCCAGCGGTTTGATTTCCGAAGGATATCCGTCCCCGAGATCGTCGAACGTCTGCAAGGAATCTGCGCCGAGGAATCGATCACGGCGGACGAGGCGTCCCTCCTGCTCATCGCGCAAAAGGGCGACGGCGCGCTTCGAGACGCGCTGTCCGTCTTCGATCAGGCCGTCGCGCTCTGCGGGTCGAATGTTACGTACGAGGAGTTGGCCGGGGCTCTCGGTGTGGTCGACATCGAGCTCTTTTTCGAGCTGACACGTAGCGTGCGCGATCGCGACTCCGCGGCCACCCTGGACCTCGTAAACCGAATAGTCAGCGCCGGCTTCGACTTCCGCGAATTCCTGGCGGGCCTCGCGGAGCACCTCCGGAACCTCTTCGTTGCGGTGACAATGCCGGACGTGTCGCTCATTGAAGCCTCGACGCCGGTTCGCAGTCGATACGCGGAGGAGGCAAAGAGCTTCGACAGACACCTCCTGCTGCGATTGCTGACGATCGTGTCTGACACCGAATCGGCGCTCCGCAACAGCACAAGGCCCCGTCTGCAGCTTGAGCTGGGACTGCTGAAGATGGTGAGCATCTCTGACTCGGTGGACATAAAGCGGGCACTCGAGCGGATCGACGAGTTGCAGAGAAGCGGCGGGATTGCCGCCGCACCGCCTCCCGCCCGCGTGCCAGAATCGACCGCCCGGTCGAGCACCGCCGCACCCGGGGGCCCGCAGCCGGCTCCACGGAAAGAGGCGGCAGCCGAGGCTTCGGACGCCCACACGGGCGACGAAGCCCCATCCGCGTCAGACGTTCCTTTCGAGGCGGATTCTTCGGAGGCGACCTCCGACCATCCCGTGGACGACACACCGCAGGAGACGCCGACCCCGCTGGAGAGCTCACCCGACCCCGCCGGCCGATCAGATCGTGTCTCTCCCGACCTCTTCGGCCCGCCGGCCCTGTCGAAGCGAGGACGAGGACCCGTGAGCCAGGCCGGAACCCTCGAGGGCTCCGCAGCTCTGGCCGCCGCCGTTATTCATGACGCCGAAGAAAACCCGGACAGAATTTCAGACTGGCTTCCTTTTGTGAAAGCCGTCAAGTCAGCCAGAATCCACGTCGGGTCGCTGCTGCAGCATGCGGCTCCCCGCAAGATGGGGGCCGGCCTCATCGAGATCGATGTGCCTGACGATTTTCACAAGCGGCTACTCGAGAACCAGCAGGACTTCTTGTTGAAACACGCCCGGAGCGTGATCGACAACGACCTGCGATCTCTTCGCTTCAGTGTCCGCGCAGGCGTGTCCCCGCCCGTCGGAGAAACCGGCCAGGATTTCGACCCGTACGAGTACATGCAGCAGAAGCGAAAGGACAACCCGGTCATCCGGGCCATCTTTGACGAATTCGGTGGCGAGCTCGTCTGGTGACCGCAAGCGTCGGCACCCCTTCACTACCCCGGCAGAAAGAGGATCATGATGGATCAGGACTTCAACATGGCCGACATGTTTGGCAAGATCATGGAGATGCAGCAAAAAATGTCCGAGGCGCAGGAGGAGCTCGGCAAAAAATCGACCACGGTCGAGGCGGGCGGCGGCATGGTCAGTGTGACGGCCAACGGACTTCAGCGAATTACGTCCGTAAAGATCGAGCCGGACGCCGTTGATCCCGAGGACCTCGAGCTGCTCGAGGACCTGGTTGTCGCTGGCGTGAACAAAGCGCTTGACGAGGCCGCAGCTCTTGCGAAGGCGGAGATGGGAAAGGCGGCCGGCGGCATGCTGCCCCCCGGACTGGATCTGAGTCAGCTGGGCCTGTAGGCTGCCTGCCCCGTAAGCCATGTTCACCTCAGAATCGGTCGAAGCGCTCGTCGAGCAGCTGACCAAGCTTCCGACCATCGGCAGAAAGACCGCGCAGCGGCTGGCCGCATACGTCCTCAAAATGTCACGGGAAGAGGTCGTGCAGATTGCCGACGCGCTTGTGGCGGTAAAGGATCGCGTCCGTCACTGCACTATCTGTTTCAACGTGACGGACCACGAACCCTGCGCCATCTGCGCATCCGCGAGGCGGGATCACTCGATCATCTGCGTTGTCGAGGAGACGAGCGATGTGAACGCTCTTGAGCGGACAAACGAGTACCGGGGTGTGTACCATGTCCTCGGAGGAGCGATCTCTCCACTTGACGGGATCGGACCCGAAGACCTGCGGGTTCGCGAACTGGTAGATCGGGTACGTTCGGTCCGCGAGGCTCAGTCGACGGAATCGGAAGCACCGCTCGAAGTGATCCTGGCCATGAACCCGAACGTCGAGGGCGACACGACGGCCTACTACCTGTCGCAGGTGCTGAACCCGCTGGGCGTCCAGGTCTCGCGAATAGCCCGGGGACTTCCTATCGGCGGCGATCTCGAGTACGCGGACGAGGCCACGCTCTCCCGCGCCCTGGAGGACCGATTGGCGATGGACGCCGACGCCTGACCGCGGTGCGACCGGAGTCACCCTCAGTATTGCTCGGACGCCGGGCTGCGGTGGCGCTGTTCGCGGCGGTGCTGCTCATTCTGCTGGGCTACGTCCTGTGGCCCGCCATCGAGGTATTTGGTCGAGGACTCCGGCTCTCGACGATGAGCCAGGTTTTCGCCTCGTGGCGATCGGCCAATGTCCGCGCTCTCGTCAACTCGATCGCCATTTCCGTCTACACGGTCGCCGGCGCAGGCGTCGTGGGGACGTTCCTGGCCTATCTGTTCTTCCGCTTCGAGTTTCCACTGAAGCGCATTCTGATGGCCGTGGCCGTGCTCCCGCTCGCGCTGCCTCCGCTGGTGGGGGTGCTGGCCTTTCTTTTCCTTTACGGTGAAAGCGGGATTCTGCCGCGAGCCACACAGGTACTGCTGTCACTGGACTCGGTACCGTTCTCGTTCGAAGGACTCTGGGCCGTCTGGCTTGTGCACGTCTATTCGTTCTACGTCTACTTCTACCTGTTCGCCGCGTCGGGCCTGCGACAGCTCGACGGGGGTGTGCTCGAAGCGTCAGCAGACCTCGGAGCCCGAGGCGTCCGCACGTTCGCACGCGTGGTCCTGCCGCAGCTTCGACCGTCGCTCCTGTCTGCCTCTCTCCTCGTATTCATGGTTTCGATGGCATCGTTCACGGCACCGCTTCTCTTTGCCGGCAACGACCATTTCCTGACGCTGCAGATCTTCAACTACAAGACCAACGGTAATCTGGATCTCTCCGCCGCGGTATCGTGCGTCCTGACGATCATATGCCTCGCCTTCCTCTTCATCATCGAGGTCGTCGGTCGAAGAAAGCGAACCGGCTATGCATCCAAGGGGCTGTCGGCGCGCCCCGTGCCCGTCGCCAGCGGTCTGGCGCGCGTGCTTCTCGCCGCCGTTGCGTTGTTCATTCTTCTCCTGATCCTGCTTCCCATCGCGACTATCGTGCTGATCTCCTTCGCCGAGGCCGGCAGCTGGACGCTGCAGGTCATGCCCGAACGATACACGATCGCCAACTACGTCCGCCTTTTCTCGGAACCGGAGGTTCTCCAGCCCATCGTTAACAGCCTCCGGATGGCTGGACTTGCTACGGCCGCCAACGTCGTGTTCGGTGTGGCGGCCGGACTGCTGATCGCGAAGGTTCGTCTCCCGGGCACCGCCGTACTCCGCATTCTTACGGCGCTGCCCTTCGCAATACCCGGCACGGTGATCGCGGTGAACATGATCGTGACGTTCAACCGGCCGTCCGCGCTGACATTCGGCGAGGTGCTCGTGGGCACCTTCTGGATCCTGCCGCTCGCCTACTTTGTCCGCAACATCCCGTTTGTCGTGCGCTCCGCAGTCGCGGCCCTCGATGGCGTGCCGGATTTCCTGGCGGAAGCCTCGGCCGACCTGGGCGCCCGCTCCCGCACAACGTTCCGCCGCGTCGTTCTCCCCCTGATTGTGCCGGGAATTGTCGCAGGGACGCTGCTCACTTTTGTGGCGGCTCTCGGGGAGTTTGTTTCGTCGATCATGCTGTACGTGTATTCGAACCGGCCTATCAGCGTCGAGATTCTGGCGCAGCTTCGCCTTTTTGACTTCGGCGCGGCCGCCGCATACTCGGTACTCCTCATGTTGATGGTCATCGCCGCAGCCCTCTCGACGAGACTTCTCTCACGGGGACGCGGCCACGTCAGGGACGTGTTCGTCTAGTACGCCGGGGCAGCCCAGTCAGTATATTCCGTCGCCTCGAGTTGACCACAGGGTGAAGCAGTGAGGATCTCAATCGTTGGAGCCGGCGCGATCGGCTCTCGAATTGCCAAAGAGCTTGCGGATCGGGAAGAGGTGACGGAAGTCCGGGTGTGTGACGCCGGGTCCCGCGCTCTCAAGCTTCTGCACGATGCAGTCGAGAGTCCCAAGGTCCGCTCTTACCAGGCGGACGGTCGCGACGAGAGCGTGCTTCGACCCATCGTCGACGGAAGCCGATGCATCGTCGGTTGCGCTGAACCCGAGTTGAATCCGCAGATCGCGAGCCTGAGCATCGAGGTCGGCAGTCATTTCTGCGACCTGGGTGGAAGCGGCGGCATTGTCGATCAGGAGGAACGTCTGCACGATGCCGCGCGAGAGCGGGACGTGTGGGTGCTGCCGAATTGCGGACTGGCGCCGGGACTGATCAGCCTGCTGTGCCTGCTGGGTGTTGAGCAATTTGATGAAGTAGATACCGTTCGTCTGAGAGTGGGTGACGTCCCCCTGCAACCGGAGCCGCCCTTCAACTTCCGTCTGAGCGTGTCGGCCCGAAAGCTCATCGACGACTACACTCACCCGGCCTACGTGCTTCGCGAAGGTGAAGTGATAGAGGTCGAGCCCCTCTCGCAGGTCGAGGAGATCTACTTCCCGAGTCCGCTCGGCCGGCTCGAGGCGTTCTGCACCGCCGGCTCGCTGAACACACTGACCAGCGAGTTCCGCGGCAGCGTCCGGACCCTTGACCTCAAGACCGTCAGGTGGCCCGGCCACGCACACCAGATGCGCTTCCTGCTGGGACTCGGTTTCGGGGAAAAGCGCATCATCGACGTGAGGACGCACCTCACCTACAACGACGTACTGGTCCGGCGCCTGCAGAAGAGGCTCGGCAGTGAACACGAGGATGCGGTTCTTCTGAGGGCCTGCATTACGGGCACGAAGGAGGGCGCGGAACAGACGCTCATTTATGAGATGGTCGAGAGCTACGACCGAGAGAACCGGGTTAGTGCAATGCGCCGGTGTACGAGCATCCCGACCGCCAACATTGCGTTCATGCTTGCTTCAGGGAAGCTCGAGGGTGGTGGTGTGGCGCCGCCCGAGACGGTCCTGCCCCGGCAGCAGTTTCTGGACGAACTCAGGGCGCTGGGCCTCGGTATCCGGGAACAGTGGTATGAAGGGCACCTGGACGTGGCCGACCCTCACGGTGTACGACAGTCTCTGCCCGCTGACTAGCCGTACGCCCGGACCGTGGCCCCGGACAGGGCGCCGCCGTGCCGGATCAGGTAGGCAGCCAGATCGATGATCTCAGTTGCCTGAACGCCTTCCCCTTCTTCCTCGAAGAGGATGGTAGACGGTGCGATGGCGTGGCAGGTGATGTTTGCGTCGGCGAACTCGGCCGCCATCGACTCGATAAGCCGTACAACGCCTGCCTTCGCGGCGGAGTAGGCCGCCTGCTGCGCGACTCCACCATCCGCCCCCTGCCTCGAACTGATGCCGATGACCGTCCCGCCGGGACCCATATGACGAACGGCCTCACGAAAGCACAGGAATGCGGACGTCAGGTTCACACGTAGGATGAGGTCCCAGTCGTCCTTAGAGGTCTCGAGCAGCCCCGCCCCGGACCACATTCCAATGGTGTGCACGACGGCATCAACGCGCCCGTGCCGAGAGGCGATTTCGTCAAAGCACGCGATGACCCCCGCCTCCGAGGTAACATCCACTTGTATGGTGTCAACCGGATGGCGGTCGTTCGCGGGTACGCGGGCGGCCTCTTCTTCCGTCACCACGAGTGCCACAACCTGCCCACCCCAGCTTGCAAACCGTTCGACCATTCGAGAGCCCAGTCGGCCTCCGCCACCGGTCACGACGATCCGCTTTGATGCTAGATTACTCAGTCCCATCTTGCCGCTCCAAATCAACGGGCGTTATTCAGAAATATACAGAGCCGTCGAAACCGCTATTAGGATGTCCTCTCGGTCATAGCCGGGAACGAGCGCACACCTGTATCGTCATGAAGGATCGCCACGAACGGCATAGAACCGACCGTGACTCTGACGTACATTTGAAGAGTCACATCGAACGACGATCGGGCGTGTCGTAATCCCGCATTTCCGGACCAATCTGAAACGCTTATACGGAGCATCGGCTACGAATCTTGGAATGGTGTAGCATCGCCCTTCCGACATTCCTAATAACTGATCTCGCAGTGACAGCCGGGTGAACCTGGACGTGCTCCGAAATAAGCGGGCGTATCGAGACCGAACGCCGCCGCGTCGGCTATGGCGTGGTGCGGCGACGGCGTGCTTCTGGAGCCTTGCGGCACTTTCGGTCCTGCTGATGCTCGGCGGCTCGTCCGCACGCACCTCCGGTCTGTCGAGGATGGACTGGTATTTCGCGGCGGCGGATACGGACTCCGTCGCTACCGACGCCGCTGTGACGCCGGACGGTCTCGAGATACCGGAGTTCTTGATTGCGCCGGTGCCGGACTCGCTCGAGGCCGATTCGACGATGGCCGACAGCAGCGCCGCAGCGGCGGACACCCTGCCGTACCGTCCCTTCCTGCCGCGCTTCCGCCGCGACAGCCGAACGGCGCAGCTCTTTCCGAGGCGCAAGCGCCCGCTCTCGTCGAAGGTCAGCCCTATCTGGAGACACGAGATAAAGCTTGACTCCACATCGCGGCGCTACGTGGTCACGGAGCGGGTCGGGGCGCGTGACGTTCGTCATCGCCTGGTACTGGACAGTGTGCAGTACCGGCGCTCACGCGAGCGAAAGGGCATGCGAGACAACTGGGCCGTGCTCGTGGAACAGCGGGAGCGCCAGAGGCGGCAGAGGCGCCGCGGCGGACTCGGCTTCAACATCGTCGTTCCGGGTGGGCGCCAGAGCGCGTTCACGACCATTTTCGGCAAGCCGGAAGTGGACCTTCGCGTCAACGGCCAGGCCGACATCCGCGCCGGCTTCGACTACCGCAAGAGCGATCAGCAGGTGTCGGTCACCGGCAAGGCGGCGCAGCTGGATCCCGATTTCAAGCAGGATTTGCGTCTCGGGATCACCGGCTCTATCGGCGACAAGATGCGAGTCGACGTCAACTACGACACGAACAACCAGTTTGACTTCCAGAACCAGCTGAAGCTGCAATACACCGGCTACGAGGACGAGATCATTCAGAGCGTCGAGGCCGGCAACGTCTTCCTGCAGACGCCGTCGACGCTGATTCGAGGAGGCCAGAGCCTGTTCGGAATCAAGAGCCAGTTTCAGCTGGGCGGCCTGCACCTTACCACGGTCATGAGTCAGCAGGAGGGGCAGTCCAACTCGCTCAGTATCGACGGCGGCTCCGAGGCCAGCTCCTTTGATCTGAAGCCGACCGACTATGACGAGGGCAAGCACTTCTTTCTCGGCTACTACTTCCGCAATCGATGGGAGGACGCTCTGTCGGACCCACCCAACTTCCGGGTAGCCCACGGCTTCACTCGCATCAATGAGATCGAGATCTGGAAGTTCGAGCTTACGTCGCCCGAGGACGAGAACGTTCGAGAGGTGGTCGGCGTCGTGGACCTCGGAGAATCGGACGAACTGCTCGCCCTGGCGAACCGGTTCACCCGCACATCGGCGGACGATCTCCCGCGCAACCAGAGAGACCGCTACCCGGATTCGGACATTGACAACCTCCGCGACACGCAGACCCTGCCAAACTCGTTCCTTCGCGACCAGCGGGGGCTTTCCGACAACGATTTTCAGACGGGTCGATTCCGAAAGCTGGAGCCCGGTCGCGACTACGTCGTCAACGAGGTCCTCGGTTACGTATCGCTGAGCCAGCGCCTGCAGGACAACGAGGCGCTGTCGGTTGCCTACCGCTATATCGCCGGCACGCAGGTGTACCAGGTGGGCGACTTCTCCACGGACGGATTCGCCGCCGACCAGCGCCTGGTCCAGAAGCTCCTGCGACCCAATCAGCCCCGGCAGCCCAATCTCGGCGCCGACCCGCCGTTCAACCCCGCTGCCTGGTACCTCGAGCTCCGCAACATCTACCCGATCGGAGGCCGCGGTGTCAATCCCACCGACTTCACGCTGGACATCGAGTTTCAACCTCCCGGCAAAACCGCCCAGACAAAACTTCCGGGGGTTGGCGAGCCGCAGACAGTGATCCAGCTGCTCGGCCTGGACCGCCTCAACGAGGACGGCGCCCAGCGCCCGGACAACCTCTTCGACTACCTGCCGGGCTACACCATCGAGCCGGGCAAGGGCCTGCTCATCTTCCCGTACCTGGAGCCCTTTGGAAGCCGGATTGACAGCCTCATCAGCCAGGCCGAAGCGGACGCAGCCGAGAAGACCCAGCTGCGGAGTCTCTACGTCTTCAGTCGGCTCTACTCAGAGAAGAAGCAGAACGCCAGGAAGGACACACAGCTTGACGTGTACCAGATCGGGGGTTCCTACAGAGGGACCGCGCAGGACTTCTACGACTTGCGGGCGTACGCGGGCCTCGTGGAAGGCTCGGTGCGAGTGACATCCGCCGGGACCGAGTTGAGGGAGAATGTGGACTTCGTCGTGGACTACCAGAGCGGAACGGTCACGATCACGAATCCGACCTTTCTCACGAAGGA
>JBFGEP010000013.1:0-15462 GCA_041580055.1 Rhodothermales bacterium
GACCGGATGGTGTATGACCGACTCGACAGCGTCCCCGCCGATCAGCAGGGTGCGAAAGAGATCTTCCGGAAAGCCTGCACGCACGAACACCGACTCAATTGCCAGCGCGCACCCCGGCACATTCGATGCATGCTTCAGTACGGCGGCGTTACCAGCCATCAGCGTCGGGGCAGCAAATCGGAAGACCTGCCAGAATGGAAAATTCCACGGCATGACGGCCAGAATGACTCCGAGCGGTTGGTAGGAGACGAAGCTCTCGGACGCGTCCGTCTCGTAGTGCTCCGTCTGAAGGTGCTCTGCGGCGTACTCGGCGTAGTACTCACAAACCCAGGCGCATTTTTCGATTTCCGAACGAGCCTGGGCGACGGGCTTTCCCATCTCCATGACCATTAGCCGGGCAAGCTCATCCACGCGATCCCGGAGGTTTGCGGCGGCGGCTTGCATGAGCCGCGACCTTTCGGCGAGAGGTGTCCTGCTCCAGCTTCGGAAAGCTGAGTTGGTTCGATGCAGAATGGCATCGACCTCGTCCATAGTGTGCGGCGTGTATGACCGCATCACCATGCCGGTCGAAGGGTTGACGGATTGGATCATTCGTGCGGTCCGGGGTGCGCCGGCGTGGCGTCACGGGAAACGGAGGAGCGCGACGCCAACAGCGCACGTCGGCATGCTGTTCGTACTCCTGAACGGGGAGAGGTTGCACATCCGGTCCCGCAGATAAGTTTCGCCGAAGCGGTGGCGGGCCGTGGCTCAAGAACGGCGCAGGCCTGGGACACGCGGCTCGCGTTCAGTGGAGTGCGGAAGGACGGCCAGGCGAATCTTGGGGAGTCTGGAGACTACCTCAGGACCATCCGCGGTCTACGTGATACTCGGTTCCGTCCGCGAAACGAAGGCCCCGGGCGCTGATGCCGGCGACGTAGATGTACTTCTTGCCGGTAATCGTGCTTACGGGTGCCCGGTTGAGATCAACGGGGTGGGGCACGCGGACCGGGCGCCAGCGGTCCCGATCGTACGTCTTGTAGTGGGTCACCTGTTTCATTGTGCAGGGTCTCGTTCGAGACCGTTTTGCACGGGGCTCATCGAAGGCATTTCCTGCCTGCCCATGAAGGTGCAATCGCTGTGCCAAGGTGGCCAAAGATCGCCGTTCGCACGTCTCAACGGCTCCAGGTGCCTCCTGAGTCGTGACTCTCGCTATGAAAGCGGAATTTCTTGCCCTGTAAGCAGTTGTCAGAGGAATCGTTGTGCGAAATGCGCTGCAGCGTCCGCATCGTAGCCGAGCTCGCTGAGGCGCTGATCGAAAACATTGAGCTGGTCCTGAATCATCTCGTACCACCATCGCTTCAGAGAGGCGAGAATTCGATCGGTCGAGACACCGAATTCTTCTGCCAGCTCCACCACGGCGTCCTCAGCAATCCTCGGCGTGTAGAGGTGAACGTCCTCCGCGAATCCTAGCGTGACGAAAGACGAATCGCCCTCCGACGCAAACAGGTCCTTCGAGTAGTCTCTCTTCATTCGTCCATCCTGGTTATTTGCTCGCATTCCGACGCTGATCAATGCTGTCAATGAACAAACTCCGGGACTCGCCGTGTGTAGGTGATACTCTTATTTTGCGTCGTAACTCCCAATTCGGAGGCGAATTTGATGAGGCACGACATCCTCAGTGAAGTGAGGACCCTTCTGGTGGGCGAACGCGTCCTCTCACTCGGGGTCCTTCGGAACGAGAGACCTTACGTGGGCCTGCTGCCGTACGTCGCGGCGCCGGACTTCACAGCTGCGTTCATCCACGCGTCGCGGCTTGCGCTCCATTCGGCAGGGCTGGAGGATGGGGCACCTTTCGCGGTGCTGATCCATGAAGCCGATCGGCCCGGCGGCGATGCCCTGCAGATGCGGCGATTGACGTTGCAGGGCACCGTGAGCCGGATCCCTCGCGACAGCAGGGACTACGCGGTGGTTCGGCAGACGTACACGGCGAGATTTCCCGAGAGCGCGACGACGTTCGAGCTGGGCGACTTCAGCCTGTATCGGCTGGAATTCGAGGAAGGGCGGTATGTGGGCGGGTTTGCGCGTGCTCGGTCGCTGGGTCGAAGAGACATCGAGGGGCTGGCAGATCTGGCGGATCCAAAAGGGACCACTAACTGAACCGGTCCCAAGCTTGATCGTATACGGCCGATCAATTTCATGGCGAATCGTATGGCGGTTTCAAGAAAAGACCTCTTCGCCGAGAAGGACGTCCGTCTGGCGGACGGAGCCAGGGCGCTCTCGCATCCGGCGCGGGTGGCCATCCTGCGGATGCTGGCCGAGCAAGCTGTATGCGTGTGCGGCGAGATCGTGGATGAGATCCCGCTGGCTCAGTCGACGGTGTCTCAGCACCTGAAGGCGATGAAGCAGGCCGGCCTGATTGAGGGTACGATCGACGGTCCCCGGTCATGCTACTGCCTTAACGTGCCTGCACTCAAGCAACTGGCGGGTGATCTGGCTGATCTGTTCGACGCGATGGAGCGGCGGGCATGCTGCTGACGGTGGCGCAGTCCGATTGCACTGGTGATCGTGTGCAATCGCGGGTGTGACAACTAAATGGACGCATTGATGAACGGACGGTATACGTTCGGTGCCTTTCTGACTCTTCTTCTTGCTTTCCCACCGCCGACCGCCGCCCAGTTGACGCCCGACCAGGCGCTGGTCGAAATGGGTCGCGGCATCAACCTCGGCAACACGCTGGAGCCGCCGAGGGAGGGCGCGTGGAATAACGGCCCGGCACAGGAATACTACTTCGACGACTATCGAGCCGCCGGATTCTCGACCGTTCGGATCCCGGTCCGGTGGGACGAGCACACGGCCGGCTCAGCGCCGTTCGCGGTGCAGGCGTCGTGGATGGATCGGGTAGAGCAAGTCGTCGACTGGGGACTGGCCCGGGATCTGATCATCATCATCAACGGACACCACGAAGACTGGCTCAAGCAGAACTATGCGAATGCGGACGTGCGGGCCCGCTACGATAGTATCTGGAGTCAGATCGCGACGCGCTTTCGGAATAAGTCGGACCGGCTTCTTTTCGAGATCATCAACGAGCCTTTCGGGATGACCCGCTCTGAGGTCGATGACCTTAACGCCCGGATTCTCGGCATCATCCGGCGATCGAATCCGACCCGGATTGTGATCTATTCGGGGAACGAGTGGTCGGGAGCGGACCAGATGATGGCGGCCGCCATACCGAACGACGACTATCTCATGGCCTACTATCACTCTTATGATCCCTGGTCGTTCGCCGGTGAGGGACAGGGGACTTGGGGCACGGACTCGGACCGGGCGACGCTGGCGTCGAGGTTTCGACAGGTTGCCGATTGGTCGGCCGCCACGAGCATACCGGTGATGATCAGCGAGTTCGGCGCCGTGAGACAGACGGACTTTAACTCGCGCATGGCGCACTATGCCGCGTACGTCGAGGGTGCGCTCAGCAACAACATTGCGTTCCAGGTCTGGGACGACGGCGGCAACTTCGGGATCTACCAGCGCGGCGCACGCGGCTGGAACGACGTGAAAGACATTCTCGTCAAGGCGTATCCGGACGGGCCGACTAAGATCCAGGCGGGCGTCGAGAGTGACTCAGTGGTGACGCTCAGCTGGGAGAGCCGTGCGTCGCACTTTTCCGCGATCCGCGTCGAGAGACGATCCGGCGAGTCGGCGCTGTTCGAAGAGGTGGCGCGAGTGGAGCCGAGCTCAACTCAGTACGCTGACTCCACTGTCTCCGGCGGCCTGACGTATTACTACCGTGTCGTCGCGGAGTCCGGGCTGCTGGAAGATCGCTACTCCTACCCCGTCCGCATCAGTGTCAGCCCATGGATCCGTTCGAGTTTTCACGGGGCACCCGCACGCATTCCGGGACTGATCCAGGCGGAGGACTTTGACATCGGCGGGGAGGGTCTCACGTACCACGACACGGATGGGGTCAACATCCCCGGCGCCTACCGGCCCAATGAGGGTGTCGACATTGAGGCTCGGAGTGACGGAGGGTATCACGTCGCCTACGTCGAGGATGGTGAGTGGCTTGAGTACACCGTGCGGGTGGACGAAGGGGGCGACTACATGGTGACGGCCCACGTAGCCTCCGTCGACGGAGGAGGTCAGTTTCGGTTTGAGTTTGGGACGCAGTGGACGCGGGCGCTGGTTGCGCCACGAACGGGCGATTGGGAGACGTTGGCGGCGGTTAGCAAGACTATGCGCCTCGAGGCCGGCGAACAGGTGATGCGGGTGAGGATCTTTTCGGGCCCGCCCTTCAACCTCGACAGCTTCCTGATTGAGAAAGCGAGTGTGGCGGGGGTCCCGCCCCAGCCGACCGAACCCACTCTGGCCGTGTATCCGAATCCCTTCCGGAACGAGTTTTCCGTTCAATACGTCGGTTCCGGCACTCGAGACGTGAACATCGAGCTGTATGACCTCCTCGGACAACGGCTCCGCCGATTTGATATGTCCTCGAGGTCGCTGCGGGTGTCGTTGCAAGGCCTTCCGAGTGGGGCGTATGTGTTGAGGATTCTCGAGGGGGGCCGGCCGGTGGCACAGCGGCTCCTGGTCAGCCGATAGTCCAGCAGCTTCACCTCCTCGATTGTCGAGCGCGCCGTTTCATCTTTCGGAAAAAGGCGCTATATAGGCCCTGCGCTCAACAACTGCTCGACTCATAGTCCGCGCTTCGGCGCGGGACGCCTATCAGGCGGGAAAAGGCTCCGTGTTTAGAGAATCGGTCCGTTCGGCCATAATGCTTCTGGCCGTCCTGGGTGTTGTCGCATCTGACGGCTTGTGTCAGGATCCGGCGAATGCTGCCGCAGACTCCGCGAAGATCTCAGGTCGGAATCTGTATCTCAAGCAGTACTGCGGTCTCTGTCACACTTTCGGGCGGGCCGACACAAGGGGTATCTTCGGTCCGACGCACGACGGCCTCGCCGAGACAGCGGCCGCGCGGCTCGCAGATCCGAGCTACAACGGAAAGGCGACGACCGTGGAGGACTACGTTCGGGAGAGCATCACCCATCCCGAGGTCTATATGGTTCCCGGGTTCGAGACCGCTGTCCATCGGATGCCGCCCTACCGTCACCTGCCGGATGCAGAGATAGACGCGATCGTCCGGTTCCTGCTAGAAGTCGAGTGACTCCGCCCAGATTATTCTTTTACAGGAGGAATAACATGACTTACGCACGCATTTTTTCTGTCACCCTTTGTCTGCTCCTTTTCGCTGTCGAGATATCGAACGGACAGGACGTTGGAACCGTTGTCGCTTCTGAGCTGAACGGCCCGATGGGTGTTCTGCTTGATGATCGCGGCGATCTGTGGGTCGTCGACTCGGGCGTTGGAGGCGACGAGGAGATGCCGTTTCCGGACATGTGGACGTTCGAACTGAAGACGGTCAAATTTGGGCACACTTCCCGCGTGCTTCGGTATGGCGCCGACGGATCAGTCAGCGAGGAGGCCGTCCTCCCGTCGTTCGTTACCGGGCGCGATGAGATCGTCGGTGGAGCTCGTCTCGCGATTGTCGACGATGAAGTGTACGTGACGAGCGGTGCCTGGATGGAGGGTGCCGGCGACGAGCCGAGACCTGGAATGGCGTCGGTGGTCCGAATTGAGAATGGAAATGCTGTTGACGTCGTCAACTTTTTTCCGGTCGAGCGAGATAAGAACCCGGACGGCTACCTCGTGGATGCCAACCCGTACGGAATGGCCGCGGGCCCGGACGGAAACCTGTGGGTGACCGACTCGGCAGGAAATACGCTGTTGCGCGTGGATCGAAAGACGGGCGCGCTGAAGGTAGTCGCGGTGTTTGACGGGGTGCCGGGACCCTTGCCCAATCCGAACAGGGCGAACAAGATGGAGGCGGACCCGGTGCCGACCGGGCTGGCTTTTGATGCCGAGGGAAATCTGTACGTCGCGCTGCTCCCCGGTTTTCCGTTTCTGCCCGGATCGGCCAAAGTCGTCGCGGTGGACGACGACGGGGTCGCGAGCGACTACGCAACGGGATTGACGATGCTGGTCGATCTCCGATTTGGCCCCGATGGCGAAATGTATGCGGTGTCGCTGGGACAGTTCACCGAACAGGGACCGCAGCCGAATACCGGTGCAATCGTACGGGTGCGTGCGGGGGATGCGTCGGAGGAGGTGCTGAGCGGACTCTCGTTCCCAACGTCGATCGACTTCAATGGTGCCGGTGACGCCTTCGTCACGATCAATGGAGTCGGCGCACCCGGCACAGGCCAGGTAGTCAAGTATGCTGGACTTGCGTCGTCTGATTGAGCGGGTCTTCCGGGTGCGGATCCGAGGTGGCTGGTTCCTTGCTCCCGCGCTGCTGATCGTCGTCGCCGGGTGCTCTCGCCCCCTCGCGGGCGACCGCCTAAATGACGAAGCCGCTGTGCTGCTGCCTGCTGCCGAGGAACGTATAGCGGCGTTCCAGTTGTCTCTGCTCTCGGAGTACGACGTAGAGCTTGCCGTCGACATCCCGAAGGATCCGCCGCCTGACCTCGAGGCATACGCTCACCGCTTGATGCAGAAGAAACGCGTCGGGAGTCTCACCGGGGCGGCTCGCGGTGTTCTGTTGCTCATAGACGTTAACGGTGAGGTGGTTCGATTGGAGGTGGGGACCGATCTGGAACACGTTCTACCGGACGCCTTTGTCAGTCGGATAGAACGTAACCAGATGGCTCCCTTCTTCCGCGAGGGGCGCGTAGGCGATGGAATCGAGGCGACGGTTGAGTTGATAGTCGCACAGGTCGCCGAGGCAGTCGCCGGGAGCGAGTACGTTGTTGAGGACGAGAAGGAGGTCTCCGATTTCTCCACCGGGGGTGGTGCGCGGGCACGCACGCCGATCGGCTTGCCGCAAGACCGTCCCACCCCGCCCGCGAGCGGCCGTGAGTTTCCGGCGGGATCCTCGCCCGCCGATGTTATGGCATCCTATGTCGAGATTCTGGGGCTGCGAGACGGGTACCCGTATTTCAGAGTGTACACTCCCGCGACGCGCGCCTTTCTGGCTTCTCGACTGGTCACACCGGCGCAGCAGGACAACGAGCACCGCAGACTCATGGCGGTGCTCGACCGGTTTGGATACGTCGTCAAGGATTCGCTGGCGGTCGCCCGGGTTGAGGGCGAGCGAAACGTCCCGCCGTACTTCTTTCGCCGCGGGCGGACCGGGTGGATGCTGGACCTGGTCGCGCAGTCGAATAGCATCCGCTTCGATCATCAAAACCGGTGGTTCGTCGCCGAGTCGCCGGGCGAGTATGCATTCGCATTCCGTTGACGATTGACGGGGAAACCGGCTAGGCCCGGGCGATCCGCGCCCGACGGGAGTCCAGTCGAAGCCCGAGATCGAGGGCGACCTGAACGGCCTCAGAATATTCTTCGGTCATGACGCGGCGATCGAGCTCGGAGAATCTATGGTCTCCCACGTGGCCCGCCGGCCGGTACTGGTCCATGAGGTTCACATAGGCGCCCGGTCCGAGTTCTTCGCGAATCCAAGTCAGGATCGATATCGATTCGTGGACGAATCCCGGCATCACGAGGTGGCGGATGAGTACACCGCGGGTGGCAAGCCCATTGCCGTCAATTTCCAGTGGTCCCACCTGTCGGTACATCTCGCGGATTACTGCGCGAGCGACTTCCGGGTAGTCGGCCGCCTTGAGGTATCGTTTGCTCGCGTCGGCGCTCCAGAACTTCATGTCCGGCATGTAGATGTCGACGACCCCGTCCATGAACCGAAGGCTTTCGATGGAATCGTAAGCACTGGTGTTGTAGACGATCGGCAGCCGGAGGCCGCGATGGACGGCTACGGCGAGGCTCTCCAACACCTGCGGCACTACATGCTCCGGCGTCACGAAGTTGATGTTGTGGCAGCCAAGCGATTGCAGCTCGAGCATCATGCGGGCGAGCGAGTCCGGGGGCACCCCGACCGGGTCCTGTTGCGGTTTATGGCCCTGGCTGATTTCGTAGTTCTGGCAGAAGACACACCGCAGGTTGCAGTGCGCGAAGAAGATGGTGCCGGAGCCGTTCCATCCGCGGAGGCAGTCCTCCTCGCCGAAATGAGGGAAGCAGCTGTTCACGACGGCATGCCGGCCGGTCCAGCAGGCTGACCATTCGTTTCGAAGGCGATCCACGCCGCAGTCACGGGGGCAGAGGCGGCAGGCCGCAAGTGACGCCACGGCTTCCTCTCCACGACGTGCGAGGTCTCCGGCGGGGAGCGCGATGTAGGAAGGCGTTGTCATTGCGCTGCTTGACGTCTTCCATCCGGGGTTAGTGTCAAATCAGTGGCCATTACCGTCAGGCTGTGGACTGAAAGATCGGCCGCAGTCTCTGCGCCAGCTCCACAAACTGCGCGAAATCCAGCGACTGCTTGCCGTCGCTGAGAGCGGTGTCCGGATCGGGATGAACCTCGACCATGATGCCGTTTGCGCCGGCGGCGAGTCCGGCCAGTGCCAGCGGCGTCACCCAGCGGCGCACACCGCAGGCGTGAGACGGGTCAACGATCACCGGTAGGTGGGTGAGCTCCCTCACGATCGGAATCGCGGAGACGTCCAGCGTATTCCGCGTCGCCGTCTCGAATGTCCTGATGCCCCGCTCGCAGAGGATCACGTTCGGGTTGCCGTTGGCAAGAACGTACTCGGCCGCCGAGAGCCACTCGTCGATCGAAGACATCATGCCGCGCTTCAGCAGGACCGGGCGGTCGGTTCTGCCGACCGCCTTGAGCAATGCGAAGTTCTGCATGTTTCGGGCCCCGATCTGCAGAATGTCTGCCTGGCGAGCTACCGGCACCACGTCGCCGGGCTCTAGTACCTCGGTCACGATGGGCAGGCCGAACGATTTCCCCGCTTCCATGAGCATGTCGAGGCCGTCGTAGCCAAGTCCCTGAAAAGCATATGGGGAGGTCCGCGGCTTGAAGCAGCCTCCTCGCAGGATCTGACCGCCGACCTCGTGCACGGCGTTGGCACACGCCTCGATCTGGCTGCGCGATTCGACGGAGCAGGGACCGGCGATCATCACCGGCTCCGACCCGCCCACGGCTACGTGGCCGACCTGGACGACGGTGTCCTCCGGATGGTTCTTCCTCGACACCAGACGATACGGCTTGTCCTCCGCCACGTGGACGGCGACCGCCTCCGCCTTCTTACCGTTTGACGAATCGTCCGACGACTCTTCACGCAGCCCTCTGGCAGACCGAAGCGCGATCGGCACGACCTCCGTCGGGTCCACCTCGGTGCGGACAGGGTAGGAGCCGAGAATCTTGAGCTGCCTGGTTTCCGACCGCAGCTCCTCGATGGCGTGTTGCACCTCATCGTTTACCACATTCCCCTCGAAGTCGACGTAGAACAGGTACTCCCACGGTGCGTCGGACCGAGGCCGCGATTCGAGCTTGGTAAGATTCAGCCCGTGCATGGCAAAGGTGTTCATGCACCGCAGCAGCGCGCCTTTTTCGTGCGCGGTCGAAAAAACAAGGGACGTCTTGCAGGCGAAGCGCTCGTCGTAGCGAACGGGCTGCTTGGCGACGATTACGAATCGGGTGAAGTTCTGGCGGCGGTCCGCGAGGTGCCGCTTGAGCACCTTCAGACCGTATCGGTCGGCCGCTTCTTCGCTTGCGATGGCGGCGTGCGACAGATCCTGGTCTTCGAATACCCGGCGCGCGGCAAGCGCCGTGTCGATGTAGGACTCCACGTGGCAGTCGGAGAGAGACGAGAGGAAACTGCTGCACTGCGCGATGGCCTGCGGATGCGACGAGATCCGCCGGATCAGCGACAACGGCACCTCCTCGATTCCCAGAAGACAGTGGTCTACCTGCAGGATTTCCTCAGCGATGATCGACAGGTTTGACTGGGCAAGAAGGTCGTAGGTCTCGTTGATCGATCCTGCCGTGGTGTTCTCGATCGGCAGGATGGCGTACTGCGCGTCGCCCGACTCGACGGCTTCCACGGCCAACCGGAAAGTGTCGTAGCCGTGGTAGGCGATGTTGGCGATGGATGTGCTGAAGTGATGACGGGCCGCTATGTGGCTGTATGCGCCATCCGTTCCCTGATAGGCGATGATCGTGCGGTCCGTCGCGCGCTCCGGGTTCTCCTGATCGACAATATGATCGGTCTGGAATCGGACGGAGTGCTCGATGATCCGCTGGAATAGGGACGTCACGAAGTAGTCGTTCAGGCCGGCATCCCGGGCGTAGTCGGAGACGCGGGCAAGGATCTCGGATTCGCGGGGCAGATCTCGGACGCCGCTCGCGCTGTCTGCCTTGAGCTGTGCGACCTCCTGAACGATGCCGAGTCGGTCCGCCAGTAGCTCCACGAGGCGTCGGTCGACGTCGTCCAGACGGCCGCGGAGGTTATGCAGGGCTTCCGTCATGGCTGGTTGGTTCTCTTTGGGCAAAAGAAAAGCCCGCGCGGCGTGCCGGCGGGCTTTTCCGAAACGTGTGTTTTCTACGAGCGCACGTCAGGGGCCGCCGGCATTGCGATAGCCGACGTAGAAAAAGAAGAACGCGTTCGGGTACGTGCGCAAGGGGCTTCCTGTGTGTTCTGAATTGAATTATAGGGATTTGGCCGGGGCTCTGTCAAACGTGAGAGGGGCGTCCGTGCCCGGCCGCGGGGTCTGTTTTCACCGGTACCACGTCAGTACGACCACCTCGTCGTCGGCCTCGAATCGCCATTTCGTCCCGCGTCGCGGGTTTAGCTCTACGCCGCCAAACTCGGCGTCGGCCTGGCGCCGGATCCTCACGCCCATCGCAATCTCACCGCGTGCGACAGCGCTTGTCTGTATCGCATGAAAATCTGTTTCCTGACCCGGATCTGCATAGTCCGACGCCGGCCGGAAGAAGATCTCGGCCCCACCCGGCCCGAACAGCTCTCCGAAGACGCTCGTCAACTCCTGTCGCAGCGCGGCGTGTGCGAGCATGTGGCTCAGGATCACGGGGCTGATGATTACCTCACCGATGTGGTGCCGGAAGAGTCGCTCGTTCTCGGGGTCTTTCAGCTCGACCAGGACCTCCGGGCCGTCGTCGCCTGCAGATACCAGTGTCCGGAGAAGTAGATAGCCGAGGATGGTCCGCGCGTCGCTTTCTTCGCTCGAGTCAAAGCGATCGCTGCCGAGGAACACGACGTTGTCGTAGCGTCCGGGTTCGACGCGCTTCAGGTCCGCGCGCTGGGTGTAGTCAGCCACCAGCTGTCGCAGCTTCACACGCTCGGGTGAATACTCGACCCGCTCAATCGCCTTTTCCCGGATGTCGGTCGACAGGACGGAGACCATGTCGATCTCAAATCGCTCGCTCGAGTAGCCGCTGAATTCCGCTACCAGCGCGGGGACCTTGTGATTCCAGCCGAGGATCAGGATTCGGCGGAGCGACGGGGTTGTCGCCCTTGCGCGGGCGATCGGTTGCGCGCCCGAGCCTGCTGCGGAGGAGGTGGATGTCGGCGCCGCGTCTTCGAACGATCGGGCGATCATCACCAGGCGATCCTCGGCCTCGAGCTTCAGGTCAGCCCGCGGAATGAGGATCGGTTTGAATGTTCCACCCTCGGGACGAACAACGCCCAGCAGCGTCGCTCGCGGGAATCGGTCCGGGAGATCTCCGAAGGGTCTTCCGGCAAGCTCCGGCCACAGTCGAACGTAGACCTCGTTCCCGTGGGTGTGGGAGAGGAGTTCCGAGTAGACAAAGGACAGGCCGCGATGCCGGACGTTCTGGGCTATCAGGCGGCTGATGAACGCGTCGCTTGAAAGGACGTGAACCTCGCCGCGATAAGCCTGGCGGGCGATGGGTACCTTCAGCGTATCGAGGATTTCCGCCACCACGGTGGGGCCTGCCTCTCCGCCCTCCGAGTCGAGCGAGATGGACATCAGGGTCTTCGTCACCCGGCTGTCCGCCACCTCGTGCCCGCCCATCTCGTAGTCCGATCCGGGAATGATGATTGCCGCTGCGCGCGTAAAGTCCACGCGGCGCAGATGGTCGACCCGCATGGAGGAGCCCGATCGAAGTATCAGCTGGTTTCTTCTGAGTGACTTGCCGAGTATGTCTTTCAACTCCTGGCGGAGCTCGATGCCGACCTCTTCCGCAAGGATGGCGATTCTGAGGCGGCCCACTCCGCGTCGCTTCAGGAAGCGCCTGACGCGACCCTCGGACAGCGCAAGCTCGCGCACAATCGAGGGGGTGCGATTCGTCCACCCCAGTATCAGAAAGTGCCCCTTGAGCGAGACAGGTGTCAGGCCGCTCTCGAGGCGCCGCATCGTAAGGTTCAGCCACTGCGTCAGGATCGCGATCAGCGAGCCCATGAAGATCACGTAGCCCAGGACGGTGACGATCGTGGAGACGGTCCGCAGGAGCGCGCCCTCGTCGTCCCCCAGGTAGCCGGGATCCGTCAGCCGAAGGAAGGCCCACCAGATGGCGGCGCCCGGATCCGTGAAGGCGTCGGTGAACGCCCACGCCAGCAGGCCGCCGCTGATCGCGACAAGCACAATGAGGGCGACCATCACGAGAAGCTGGGCTCCCGCGCCCTGCTGGATCCAGCGTTCGAGAATGGACTTCAGCCGGTGCCGCAGCCGTCTCTTCATGATCATTTTAGATGCCGGTTAGAACCGCGAAAGGAGCGTTCCCGTAAGCTATCTGACAGACACTAGTTACTCAACCCGGCGGGTTGAGCGCGCGGATCGGCGTTTCGCCCTACCCGGATGATCGTGAAATTGAAGGAGGACCCATGGATAAGAAGACGCTCATTGATGGACTGAACGAAGATCTCGCCGGCGAGCTGAGTGCCATAATCCAATACGTCACCTATGCGGCAAAGGCGACGGGCCCGTACAGGCCGCAGTTGTCGGCGTTCTTTCTTGAAGAAGTGGCGGACGAGCAGCTGCATGCGCAGTTCCTCGCCAACAAGATCGTTGCGCTGGGTGGTGAGCCCACCACCGAGCCGCGACCAGTGCCGGCGGCCGCGACGAATCGCGAAATGCTCGAGGCGGTGCTGGCTGCCGAGCGGCAGGCCATGAGAGATTACACCCAGCGCGCGGAGCAGGCGGAGGAGTACGGCGACAAGGGGCTCGTTGTGCAGCTCGAGGACATGGTGCGCGACGAGAGTGGACACTCCGAGGAGACAGAGAGGATCCTTCGCGACTGGCCGCTCTAACGGCCGGGCGCGAGGACCCGGCGCATGTCTGTGGCGGCGAATAGCACGACGGAAAGCCGGATCGAGGCACCCGAGGTCTTGCACATATATTGAACATATTCTTATCTATCGTTGAAAGGCCCTGCCGCGGGCCATTCTCTCATAGTAGTAAGGAGTGATGCTGCGATGAATCTCTTCAACACCCACGGAGCGTTCAGCTGGTCGGAACTGATGACGGCCGATCCAGACGCCGCCGTCAAGTTCTACGGCACGGTACTCGGCTGGAGCGACCAGGTCATGCCCATGCCTCAAGGCGACTATCACGTCCAGATGGCCGGTGAGCGGCGCGCGGGCGGAATCATGGCCCTCCCGGATCCGGGCCTCCCGACGGCGTGGCTTCAATACATCACCGTCGACGACGTGGATGAGACAGCGAAGCGGGCTGTCGAGCTGGGCGGGCAGATCGTCGTCCCGGCGATGGACATCCCGATGGTGGGCCGTTTCTGCGGGCTGCTGGATCCTCAGAACGTCTTCTTCCACATTATCCGGTACGAGCAAACCGAGGGCGGCGACGAGCCGGTGGTGGAGTTCGCGCCGTCGTTCGCGACGCACGGGTGCTTCAGCTGGTATCAGCTGGTGACGACCGATGTGGGCGGGGCGACAGAATTCTACAGTCGGCTGCTAGGGTGGGAGATTGAGGAGCTGCAGATGCCCTCGGGTCCCTACAACCTCATCAAGGTGAGCGACGAGGGGATGGGAGGCCTCATGAAGGTCTGGTCCGACGACACGCCGCCCCACTGGGGGGCCTACGTGACCGTGGACGATGCGGATGCCGTGGCTGCCTCGGCTACGGGTGCCGGCGGGAAGGTTATCGTGCCGCCGACCGACATCGAGGGGGTCGGCCGTTTCGCGACCCTCCAGGATCCGACCGGCGGAATCCTGAACGTCATCAAATACCTGCCGATGGAGCAGTAGGCGACCGGTCGGGCCTGACTGTCTATCGGGCGGAGCCAGCCGGACCGCTGACTCGACTTTCAACTGCTCTCACGAGGTCGATGACGCGTGGATCGTCTGGCGCCGTTTCGCGCAGTTTTTCCGCAAAGCGCAGAGCCTCGCGGGGCGCGTCGAGCTCCATGTTGAGCGTCACCAGCGCCGCGAGGATATCGCGGTCGTACGGGTGGGTGGCGAGGGCTTCTTCGAGCACCTCGACGGCCTCCGCTTTCCGGTCCGACGAGCTCAACGCGATGGCGTGGGTGTACACATAGCGCGGGACATCGGGAGCGAGTCGTGCCGCGGCCTCTAGCTCGGGTAACGCGGCGCCGGGGTCGCTCTGACGCACCAGTAGGAGGCCGAGGGTATGGCGCAGGGCGGCCGATTCCGGCAGTCGGCCGATCCCCGATCTTAGGATCGACTCCCCGGCCGAGTCACGATCCTGCTGCCGCAGCAGATCTGCGAGATTCACGTAGGCGGCCTCGTCGAATGGGTTCAGGCGCAAGGCGGTGCGCAACTCGTTCTCGGCGTCGGCGACGCGGCCCAACGCGGAAAGGTGGAGGGCGAGCGCTACGCGTGACTCGGACCGATCCGCGTGCAGACGAAGGCTCTCGAGGTATTCGTCCCGAGCGTCCTCCAGAGCAGGCGCGGCTGAGTCGGGAATCGTGGCCCAGCCCGAAAGGAGCGCTCTGGCCGCTTCAGTTCGGACAGCTCTGATCGGATCCTGGAGCAAGGGAATTGCCAATCGATTTCGTTCATCAACGGTCCGGCCGGCTGCCGCCCGGGCGGAGGCCAGGCGCACCATCGGATCAGAGTCTCTTGCAGCGATTTCCAGAGCGCGCTGGACCTCGGCAGCGGAGAACGATCCGAGCAGAGATACGGCTGTTGCCCGGCCAATGTCCGACACCGTCGCGTCCGTGAGCAGGCCGACGAGTCCGGGTACGCTGTGCGGCCACCGTTTCCGTCCCCCTGCAATGGTATCCGCGAAACGGACCGAGTCCGTCGATGGGCTATACCATGTCGCCAGGAACTCCTCCGCCCACGTCGACGTGCGGTCCGAGTGGCAGGTATTGCAGGCGTTGGGTACCCCGAGTTTTTGAGTGAGTTCGGGTCGGGGAATTCTCATGCTGTGGTCTCGCCGCGGGTCGACCACCATGTAGGTCGTCGCCGGCATATGGCACGAGACGCACTGCGCTCCGTCGGTGCCCGGGCGGTGGAAGTGGTGGTCAGGCGAATCGAACCGAGAGGCGAGGTGACACGTCGCGCAGAGAGCGTTGCCCTCGGCGAGCAACTCGAGTCCGTGTGAATCGTGGCAATGCGAGCAGGTCACGCCGGCCGCGTACATCTTACTCTGCAGGAAGGACCCGTAGACGTACAC
>JBFGEP010000014.1:0-15182 GCA_041580055.1 Rhodothermales bacterium
ACCAAAAGCACCGGGACCTCGACGTAAGCGATCGCGAACGTTGCGCGCAGCGGGCTCGAAATCCCTTCGATCACCGCGTCCTCCGTCTTGCCCCCCTTGACGATATAACGGACCTCCGGCTGGACGAGGAAATTCTCCGTGACACGGACGCCGAGCGAGAGGCCCGCTCCGAAGGCGCCCCTGTAGCTGAAGTCAGCCTCGGACTCCCCGCTGAAGGTGGCCGCATTGACGACAACGTGCAGGCCGGCCTCGAGCTCCTGGGCGAAGGCCGGCGTGTGCAACGTCAGGCCGGCCAGAGCCAGCCAGGCTATGTGGAAACTTCGCATCGCTTCGCCTCGTGGTAGTGAGCCTCGAATCGGAGTTCCGGTGGACAGATGATCGCGTCCGTCACGCTCAATGTAAATGATAATCCCGCGACGTCGAATGCCGACGACGGAGCCGGGTGGTCCGTCCTAAACAGAGTGTGGTTCGTCCTGGGGTACGGGTGGGCCGTCCTGATGACCGTTTTCTTTGCCATCGCGTACGGCCTTGCACAGCTGATCACGCGCGATCCCAACGTTTTCCGCTTCTGGGCCAGCGGGTGGGGCGGGTCCCTGTTGCTCGGCTTCGGTGTGCGGCTTGACGTAGAGATTCGGGCCGATCTCCGTGCCGAGCAGCCGTACGTGTTCGTGGCCAATCACCAGAACCTGCTCGACATTCCGATTCTTGCCCGCACGTTGCCTCACCCGTTCGGGTTTGTGGCCAAGCTGGAGCTGGAGGGTGTTCCGTTTCTGGGCCGGGCGCTCAAGATGTCGCCATCCGTCTTTGTAGGCGGCAAAGATGCGAAGAGATCTCTCGAGAGCCTGCGACGCGCCGCGAAGCAGATCCGCGACGGGCGATCCGTCATCATCTTTCCGGAGGGGCAGCGCACCTTCAATGCTCCGATGATCAAGTTTAAGAAGAGCGCTTTTGCACTCGCCGCGGAGGCCGGCGTGCCTGTCGTTCCGGTCACGATCGTGGATTCATATCGGCTGATGAACGAGAGCGTCCTGGCGTCGAAGCCCGGACGCGTGCGGGTTGTCGTGCATCCGCCGGTCCGTGTCGCAGGCCAGACGCTCGCGGAGTTGGCGCCGGTGATGGGGGAGGTCAGGTCAGTGATAGCGTCCGAGCTGCCGGAGGGCGATGCGTCCGCCTCGGAGGCCGCCCCGACCGCCTAAATTGGACCGGCCTTCGTTATCTTGCGCCGTCCGCACTAAGAACAGCTGCTCATGAAAGTTACTCTCGAACAGGTACGAGAGATCGCCGCGCTGGCACGCCTGGAGTTTGATGCCGCCGAGGAAGCCGACCTCGTGCGAGAGCTCACGACCATTCTGGACTACGTCGAGCAGCTGGAGGAGCTGGACGTGTCCGGGGTCGACCCCATGTCGCACGTGCTGGACATCTACAACGTGTTCAGGGAGGATGAGCCCGCCGCCCGGATTTCGCGAGCCGAGGCCCTGTCCAACGCCCCTGACGCGGATGCCGAGTATTTCCGTGTTCCGAGGGTCATCGAGTAGGACCCGCTCGACCAAATTCCCGCCCACTGATCATGGCCCGACGCAAGCCGCGCAAAGGACAAACCACGGCGGACACGTCCGAACAACCGCCACCTGACCTCTGGGAGCGTCTGCCGGCGGCAGCCCAGCACGCGATTTGTATCGCTGCGCTCGCCGCCGTCTCGATCGTCTTCTTTTCCGCCATCCACTTCGGTGGGAAGGGGCTCGTTCCGTCGGACACCGTCAGCTGGCGTGCGACGGCGGAGTCGGTTCTCCAGTACGAGCGCGAGACCGGCGAGTACGCGTTGTGGGCCACCAACCTGTTCTCCGGCATGCCGGCGTTCATGCTGAGCTACGACGTCGCGGTTCCGCAGGCCGATGTCATTCTGAGAGCGGCCCGCAAGGTCCTCTGGCCCAGCTCGCACCTCATCACGCTTTTTGCGGGCATGTACCTGCTCGTGTTCTATCTCACGCGGAACAGACTGGCCGGCCTCATCTCTGCCCTGATCTTCGGTCTGACGACCTACATGCCGGTGATCCTGGCTGCCGGTCACAACTCCAAGTTCATCACCCTCGCCCTTGCCCCGTGGGTGCTGCTGGCCTTCGCCCACGCACTCCGCAAGCCAGGGCTCGCTTCGTCCCTTCTCTTCGCGGTGGCACTGGCGCTGAACCTGCGGGCGGGCCATTTCCAGATCTCCTACTACGTGCTGTTTGTCGCTGCCCTCTGGTGGGCCGCGGAGGGGATCGCTGCCTATCGCGAAGATCGCTTCGCAGACTTCTGGCAGGCGACAGGAATGCTGTTCGTCGGGGGCTTGCTGGCGGGTCTCATGGTGGCCCAGCCCTATCTCGCGCAGTTCGAGCACAAGGCTTTCACGATTCGCGGCGCCTCGCCGGGCGGCGGTGAAGGCGGTCTGGCGTGGGACTACGCGATGGGGTGGAGCCAGGGCGCGGCCGAGCTGCTGACGCTAGTGATCGCCGACGCATTCGGCGGCTCGGAGGCCTACTGGGGCCCGAAGACGTTCACTGGTGGACCGCACTACTTAACCGGACTGGCTGTGCTGCTGGCTGTTTACGGCAGCCTCCGCGGCAGCCCGGTGCCGTCCCGAGCCCTCGGGGTGGCGGGTGTGCTGATGGCTCTGTTCTCTCTGGGTGAAAACTTCGCGGTCCTCAATCGACTGATGTTCGAGTTCTTTCCCCTGTTCGGCGCCTTCCGCGTCCCGGAGACCTGGCTCGTCGCGGTGGCCCTGGTGGTCGCGGTCCTGGCCGGCATTGGAATCGATGCCATTCCGCGTCTTGAAAGAACGGGTCCGCTGCTGAAGTCCAAGCTCGTTGTCGGGCATCTGGCGCTGGTCGGGCTGGTTGCCGTGCTGCTGCTGGGCGGCAGCGCCATCCTTGATTTCGAGAAGGAGGGAGAGGCGGCCCGCATCTCGCAGCAGATCGCCTCCTCGAACAACGTGCCGGCGACGGACCCACGGGTTGCGCAGGCCACGGAGAGCGTGATCGCGGAGCTCAAGTCCGAACGGCAGGAGAAGTTCGCGGACGACGCTCTTCGGACGCTGCTGTTTCTCGTTCTGGCCGGGGCTGCCTTTCTGCTGTTCCGGGGAGGTCGAATCGGTGGCAACGCACTGCATGCCGCGGTCGCGGTCCTTCTTCTTATCGATCTCTGGGGAGTGGATCGCAGGTACCTCAACGAAGACAGAATGGTCGTCTCGCCCAATCTGGAACGCGCCATTCCCCGGTACCCGTTCGACGAGTTCATCCTTGATCGAAGAGCGGATGCGGATCGCTTCAGAGTTCTGTCGCTCGAGGGGGCTCCGAGCTCGACCGCCCGTCCGTCCTACTATCACGAGTCCATCAGCGGATACCACGGCGCGAAGCTTCGCGTTTACCAGGATTTTCTCGACAACCTCTTCATCACGCCCGAGGGCCGTCTGAACACCGCGGTGCTGCGCATGCTCAACACGCGGTACGTCGTGTCTCGCTCGCCCATTCCGGACGCGACCCTGGCGTACACCGACGAGCAGACGGGTTTATCCGTCTACGAACTGCGGGATCCGCTGCCCAGAGTGTATTTCGTGGATTCGACGGTTATTGCACAGGCTCCTGAGGACGCGTGGGAGCTTCTGAACTCGAGGTCGTTCGATCCGTCACGATACGCCATCGTGGAGTCGGAGCCGGGGCCGGCTGCCGCTTCATCCGATTCCCTGCACACCGCGTCCGCAGCCGTGGTTGACTATTCGCCCAGACGGATCACAATCGAGGCTTCGACCGACCGCGACCGCCTGCTCGTCGTCAGCGAGATCTTCTATCCGGCCGGCTGGTACGCGACCCTCGACGGGCAGCCAACCGAGATCGTCCGGGTCAACTACATGCTCCGCGGAGTGGTCGTGCCCGCCGGCCGCCACGAAGTCCGAATGGAATTCGATCCGTGGGGTCACCGGGTAGGTGTTCGGATCGCCGGCATCTCGACCGCGCTGGTGTACGGCTTGCTTCTGCTCCTCGGGCTCCTCCGGATTCGCGAGCGGTATTCCCGACGCGAGACCGCGGCCGCGGATCCTGAAGACTGACCGGGGACCCGTGAGGCGCCTTCTCCTTATCAGCTACTACTTTCCGCCGTCGGGAGGGCCCGGTGTCCAGAGGACGCTGAAGTTCGCGAAGTACCTCCGGGAGTTCGGCTGGGACCCGACGGTGCTGTCGGTGAATCCGGAGCACGCGGCGTATCCCAGCATCGACGAATCTCTCGCGGAAGAGGTGCCAGCCGGAATACGGGTGGTCCGCACTCGGTCGTGGGATCCGTACGGTGCGTACGCCACGCTTACGGGTCGAAAGAAATCGGATGCGGTGTCGGTGTCCTTCTCGGGCGAGGGACGCCCCAATCTCAGGCAGCGAGCGGGGAGGTGGTTTCGCGGCAACGTTTTTTTGCCTGACGCTAGGGTCGGGTGGGTCCCGTTCGCCCTGCCTGCGGCGAAACGCTTGTTGCGGGACGGATCGTACGACGCGCTGATGACGACCGGGCCACCGCATTCCACCCACCTCATCGGTCTGCTCCTCCGAGGCGACGCCCGGATTCCCTGGCTCGTCGATCTGCGCGATCCGTGGACGACGATCGATTTCTCTCACCTGTTGCCCACGAGTGCGATGGCGCGTCGGGTCGACAGCGCCATGGAAAAGAGAGTCCTTTCGAGCGCGGACCGCGTGGCCATCGTATCTCCGTTCCTGGCGGACCACCTCCAGTCTCGTCACGTGCGAGTCTACGACGTCATCATGAACGGCTTCGACAGCACCGACTTCGAACGAACGACCGACGTCGGTGAGGGAGAATTCACGGTCTCGTACATGGGCAGCATGGACACGTCGCGCAACCCTGAAGCTCTGTGGCGGGCGCTGAGCGAGCCGGACATGCGGCAGCTCCCGCTCAGAGTCAGGCTGATCGGCAATGTGGACCCGACCGTGCTGGATTCGGTCGTGTCGAGGGGGCTCGATGATCGAGTCGAGGTTGTGGGTCAGGTCGACCATGCCGAGTCGACGCGGCTCATGTGCAGCTCTTCGCTGCTGCTCCTGGTCATCAACCGTACGCCGCTGGCAAACGGCATCGTGCCGGGCAAGGGCTTTGAATACATAGGAAGTGGGAGACCGGTCCTTGCCATCGGACCGACAGCGGGCGACGCAGCCGCTGTAATGCGTGATACGGGGGCTGGCCAAATGTTCGACTACGACGATGCTGAAGGCGTGCAACGCTTCCTGATGGAGCACGTGACAGCGTGGATGAACGGCGCTCCCCTCGGCGGGGCGAGTCCGGAAAGGGCGGAAGCCTACAGTCGGCAAAATCGCACGCGTCAGCTGGCGCAGTTGCTCGACGAACTCTGTTCGGGTGAAGGGCGATGACGAGGGTATGCACGGTCGTCGGGGCGCGCCCGCAGTTCATCAAGGCGTCCCCGGTCAGCGCCGAATTTCAGCGGCAGGGGATCGTAGAGGACATCGTCCACACGGGTCAGCACTACGATGAAGAGATGAGCCGCGTGTTTTTTGACGAGATGGCGATTCCGGAGCCGGTGGTCAATCTCGGTGTGGGATCCGGCAGCCACGGTCGCCAGACCGGGGAAATCATGACCCGCCTGGAGGCTTTCGTGGCCGGCGCGAAACCGTACAATTTCGTGCTGGTGTATGGCGACACGAACAGCACGCTGGCCGCGGCACTCGTCGCCTCAAAGCTGCACATACCGCTGGCGCACGTCGAGGCCGGACTTCGATCGTTCAACCGGCGAATGCCCGAGGAGATCAACCGCCTCGTGGCGGACAGACTGTCGTCGCTGCTGCTGTGTCCCTCGGAATCCGCCGTCCGAAACCTGGATCGGGAAGGTGTATCCGAGGGTGTCGTCAACACCGGCGACGTGATGTACGACGCGCTGCTGAGCTTCAGGCCGCGTGCAGTTTCGAACTACCCCGTCGGCGATCTCGCAGGACTCGAAAAGGGTGACTACTACCTTGCGACGGTGCATCGGGCGGAGAACACGGACGACGCAGCGCGGCTCAGGGCGGTTCTCGAAATCCTTCAGTCGTTGGATCGGCCCGTTGTGTGGCCATTGCATCCGCGCACTGCACAACGGTTTAGAACTTTCGACCTCTCTCCGGGACCAAATATCAGGATCATCGATCCGTGCGGCTATCAGCAGATGCTGTCGCTGCTGGATGGCGCCCACGCAGTCCTCACGGATTCGGGTGGGGTCCAGAAAGAGGCGCTGTGGTCCGGGGTGCCGTGTGTGACGCTGCGCGGCGAGACGGAGTGGGTCGAGACCCTGGAGGGTGGCTGGAACGTTGTGGCAGGCCTCGACGCGGACCGCGTTTTGCAGGCACTCTCGTCTCGCCCGAAAGAACCGCGTCCAACTCCCTACGGTGACGGGCGGGCGGCCGTGTCGGTGGCCCGCGCGATCGCGGACCGCGCACCGGTGATCTGACCGACGAGCTACGGCGCGCGGTCCCTACCGCGAGCGGACGCCCACCACTGTCCGGCCATTCGAGCACCTTCCCTCACGTCGCGGAGTGTATAGAGCCTGAGCAGGAAGACGAGCAGGGGGTAGGCCAGGACCAGGCCGAGTCGGGCGGCGATGCGTGGAGCGGCGGCCCAATCAGCGGTGGGCTGCGCCACAAGCACCATGACCGCCGTTACGGCCACGACCACCCCGAGGCTCGACAGCGGGTAGCCCACGTTCGCCTCCCGCTCGGCTATTCGTGCCGTGTAGAGGGCCAGAAAGAAGTACGCGAGCACGGTGGCCGCGGCCGCACCCATCATTCCGAAAAACGGGATCAGTGCAAAGTTCAGGAGGACGTTCAGCACTGCCGCGACGAGCATGACAACTCCGACCAGTCTGGTGCGCTCCCGGGCGTACAAGACATTTACGACGATGAGGTATGCTCCGTACGCGAGGAAGCCGAGCGAGAGGGGATAGATCAGCGGGTCCGCCTTCAGGTACTCCGAACTGACGCCCAGGTAGTTCACCAGCAGGTGCATTCCGTCAAGCGCCAGCAGAGAAAGGGCGAGGACGCCCCACCCCATCCAGATCGAAAAATGGCGAAATGTGCGGCGGTGCAAACTCACGTCACCAGCGCCCAGCGACTTGAGTCCCAGCACGACGAAAGACATCTGCAGTGACTGCACGAGCACGAGGTTCAGCGCGTTGCTGAGGCGGCCGGCCCATCCGTACAGCGCCACGGTTTCCGGATCGGTGAGCCAGTTGAGGATGTACCTGTCGCCCACTTTGAGCACGTGATCGGCGAGGTGAGCCGCAACGAGGGGGGCGCCAAAGAGGAAGATCCGCTTGACGAGTCTTCGGTTGAGCTTGACGTCGATCCGTGCGAGTACGAACACGATGAGTAATAGCAGCCCGGTCGCCGCCGCCAGGAGATAGGCGTATAACACCCCATGGAGGCCAGCTCCGCGAACGACAAGGAATACGTACACCAGACCTACCAGCGCGACCACCTCGACGACGACGATCGACACGAATGAGCCGACGTGTTCCCGTGCCCTCAGAACCATATAGGGGATCTGCCCCACCGACTTGACGAAGATGTAGGCGCCAAGTATCCGGATGGCCGAGGTGAGCTCACCGCCGCCGAACAGCAGGCGGTCGATGACGGGCGCTCCCCCTACGAAGATCGCCAGCGATAGTGATGCGCACACGATGATCATCAGGAGCGATGTGAAGGGCAGGGCAGCGTGATCGTCCTTTGAAGAAGGGTCGGTGAGGTACTTCAGCAGCCCCCAGCCGATGCCCATGCCGGTAATCACGATGCCGAGCTGCGCTGTGACGAGCAGGACCTCCAGCTGGCCATATCCGGCCTGTGACAGGAAGGCCGTGTTCAGCAGGATCGGAGCGATGAAGAGGCCGCTCGCCTTGATCGCCGCGTTGGCGACGGCATAGAGCCCGGTTTGACCGATGAGGCGTGTGAGTCGCGGACTCATCGGCGCACCTCCTGACCACTGGCTTCGCGGTCGCGCTGAAGGTTGCGCTCTGTGTCAGGTGCCCCGACCGCGGAGCCTGCCGAACGGCCGGCGGCATGCATGTCGAGCCACGGCTTCATGACCTGTCGGACGTTGTTGACAAAACCATTTCGGTGAGACAGGCGGTGAGCAGCTCCTTTCGGCGTTGTTGTCCGAAGTTCTCCACGATCCGCCTTCTGGCATACGTGCGACCCTCGGGGCCCGCGTTGGCCAGAGCGGTCCGAAGCGTCTCCGCGATCCTTTCGAGATCCGGGGTTTCCACAATGTACCCCGCGTCGCCGATGACCTCGGGTATCCCGGCTACAGCGCTGCCGACGGGCACACATCCACAACACATCGCCTCCTTGACGACATTCGGGAGCGCCTCGGTTCGTGAGAGCTGAGCGTACACGGAGGCCGCCTGGTACTGCGCTGCAAGCTCACTCTGCGGTCTTGGCGGCAGCAGCTCCACGTTCCGGGCCACGGGATACCCCACGGCAATGGACTCTGCAAATTCCGGCACCACGCCGACGACCCTGAACGTAACGTCGGGCAGCAGCGGGGCGACGGCCAGGAACAGGTCCAGGCCCTTGACCCGGAATGTCCGCTCATCCCGTACGTAGGCAACAGTCAGTATCACGCGCTGGCGTGTTTCGGGTCCCATCGGCCACATGTCCGTGTTGATGCTCAGCGGCACGACGCGGTGCGGGACGTCGAGGCCGGGTATGTGCGTCAGCACGCCATCCATGTGCTCCCGCGGGTATTCGGAATACCGATTGCTGGACGACATGAGCGAGGCCGTGGTCGGGAGCAAGAGGCTCAGACGTCTGAAGACGAAACGCGCGATCGGTGCGCGCCACGAGCTGGCAAATACTCCGTAGCCTATCTCGGGCAGTGCGTTGCAGTCGTACCCACCCAGCACGGCGGCCACAGGACGACCGACGACTCTGGCCGTGCACACCGGAAGCAGCAGGTGATAGTCCACGAACCAGCCCACCACGAGGTCGGCCCGACCTAGCTCCCTGAGCAACCACCCAAGCTGCTTCACCGCCTGCCACGACAGGGTGAGGAGCGATCTGCTGGTTGTGTCAAAGCGGAACCACCGAACATCGTATTCCTCTGCGAGCAGCTCGGAGTCGGCCTGCACGAAGTGAGTCGCCTGTTGAGAAATGTATAGGAGGCGGGGCCGGCTGGGGACCACGGTGGCGGGGCTTCTCGGTGGGCGGGGTTGCGCTTGGAAGATACGGATGCGGGGCTCGCCACCCGGCTTGCCGGACAACTTTGGCGACCCCCTGGCTGATGCGCGGACCGCTGCACGAAACAGCATCCATCGGGGTCCCAAAATCGTGGCCTGCCGGCCCTGAATCCGCGTATTCGCATGCTCCCGACGAAGTTGACAATCGCGGAGCCCCCGTCTATATTCGACGACGTAGCACGTGGGAGCACGTACTAAAATCGGGTCCCTATCCAGCGAGCCTCCCGATTACGCTCGCCGGTGTTTCACACAAATCGATCCCTCTTATGGCAGAAGATTACGGAATCGCCCTTGGCATGGTGGAGACTCGCGGACTCGTCGGAGCTATCGAGGCGGCGGATGCCATGGTGAAGGCGGCTCGAGTCCGATTGGTGGGGAAAGAGAAAATCGGTGGAGGCTACGTGACCGTGATGGTTCGCGGTGACGTCGGGGCCGTGAAGGCTGCCACAGACGCCGGAGCCGCGGCGGCTGAACGCGTCGGCGAGCTTATTTCGGTGCACGTTATCCCGAGGCCTCACGCGGACGTCGAGATGATTCTCCCGACCCGCGCCGACTGATACAATTCTCACGGTGGCGGTGGTCTGGAAGCGCGGAGCGCAAGCGTCGGGCCCGCTCGAGCGCGCGGTACGCAGGCGCCGTTTACCGGTCGACAGGTATGCGAGAACACGCGGACAAGGCGCTCGGGATGGTCGAGACGAGGGGCCTCGTGGCTGCGATCGAAGCGGCTGACGCCATGGTCAAGGCGGCCGAGGTGCGGATCGTTGCGCTGGAGCAGACGGTCGCCGCGCTCATCACGATCCATGTCGTGGGGGAGACGGCCGCCGTGCAGGCATCGGTCGATGCCGGATCTTCAGCTGCGTCGCGCGTGGGTGAGCTGGTCTCGGCTCATGTGATTCCCAGGCCGGCGGATGACACGTTCGGTATTGTTGACGGCGCTGGGCCGAGGCCCGGAAGACCGCCGAGGAGTACGGGTGGACGCCGGCCCAGAGTAGCGCCGCCGGCCCGCAGCACAGCGCCGCGCGCACGGCCCACGGAGGCCGAGCTCAAGTCGATGACCGTGCGCGACCTCCGGCGGCTGGCCCGCGAGACGCAAGGCATGGCGCTTCAGGGCCGCGAGATCGCACGGGCAAACAAGCGGCAGCTGATCGATGCCCTTCTCGGGCGATCGTAAAGGTGTCCACGAACAAAAGGCCGAAGCCGGCATACCTGCTGTTGTCCAACTCAGTTTCCACGGATTTCCAGACAGGGCGTGCCCGAACCCGAAGATAGCGCTTCAGGACCCGTCTTCTGGGGTCGACTACGCTCCATCTTCGAGAGCGAAGGCCGCAGGCCGGGCTACGACCGGACGCCGCCGCGGCATCGCAGCGTCGCCATCGCGGTCAGCGTCCTGGTGTCCGCGCTGCTGTGGTTCGTCTTCTCAATGCAGAAGGACTTCAGCCTGGCCGTGGACTTGCCGACGGCCGTGGTCAATCTGCCTACAGATCGTGCGCTGACGCGCGTGCCGCCGAACAGGGTGCGCGTGTTGGTGCAAGGTGAAGGCCTGTCACTTTTCCAGCTGTATTACAATCGGCCGGCCTATCCGCTGGACGCATCGCGCGAAATCGTCGACCTCGAGTCGACCCCTCCCGAGCTGCCGAAAAACCTGCGACTCGAAACGGTGACCCCGCGAACCTTCGCGGCACAGACGGACGAACGCACGTCGAAGAAAATCCCGATCCGCGTACGCTCGGAGATCACGACGCCGGACACCCACGAGCTGCTTGAGGCACCGTCTGTCTCGCCGGACTCGGTCCGGGTCTCGGGTGCGCGCTCGATCCTCCAGACCCTCACGGAATGGCCCACCGCCGTTTTCATTGCTCGTGATCTGACCGATTCGGTTACAACGGAGCTCCCACTGATCGACTCGCTCAGGCTGCTGGTTGATCGGGAGATCGCCGCAACATCGATTACCGCGATCTCTCGCGAGTTCACAGGGGCGACGCGCCAGGTAGACGTCATCATCGAAGGAGCTCCGTCCACAGAGAAGTTTGTGACGCTCGAGCCGTCCCGCCTCACTGTGACCTACAGGGTACTGTTGTCGGACTTCCGGGAGTCCCAGCGCGCCCCCGACTTCTTTGCGACCGTCCAGTACGACGAGATACGTTCGGACACGACCGGTCGCGTGAGGCCTCGCCTTCACATGCCGGCCAATCTGACGCTCCGCGACATTCAGTGGTCGCCGACGTCGCTGCGCTACTTCAACTACCTCGTCAATAACTAGCGTATCCCGCGCGCCTTCCGGCGGGAGAGAGCGGCGAGCCACCCTATGTTCTATCTGCTGCTCGCCGTTCTGTGCAGCCTCGGCATCGGCGTCCTCTTCAAGGTCGTAGGGCGGTACGGGATCGATCGACTCGGCTTGCTCACCGTCAACTATCTCGTCGCGGTCCTGATCGCGCTGGGGCAGGGCGTCGATTTCAGTCTTTCTGACGGTGGCCGGGAAACGGCCCTGCTGCTGGCCGTCGGCCTGGCCAACGGCGTGCTGTTCATCGTCGGCTTCGCCCTGTACGCGTACGCCATCGATCGAATAGGGCTGGCCATTTCGGCGGCGGTGATGCGGATCTCGGTCGTCGTGCCGTTTGCCGCCTCGTGGTTTATCTGGGGTGAGGTGCCGGGGTGGCTTCAGGTGCCGGGGCTTCTGCTCGCGCTGACTGCCTTCGGACTCATGTCGGTGCGCGGCGCCCGTCGTGGCAGCGAGGGTTCAGGCCATGCAGGCTCGGGAACGATCGTGGCGCTCCTCTTCCTTGTGGCCGGGGTAACTGACACCGTCCTCAAGGTCTACGACGAGCATCTGGCGACGTCCGCGAGCGAGGCGACCTACCTGCTGCTGGTATTCGGCGGCGCGTTTGTCTCCGGCGTCGTCAAGCTGGCGCTTCGTCGCGACGGCGGCTGGCGGACCGCCCTGCAAAAGAAAACGCTTGTCGGCGGCCTGGTTCTGGGAGCTCTCAACTACGGGTCGGTGGAGTTCTTTCTTCGAGCGCTGGGAGAGCTGCCCGGCACGCTGGTGTATCCGGTAAATCATGTTGCAGTGCTTCTGGGCGGCACGATACTGGGGGTCGCGATCTGGAGAGAAGTATTGACTCGGTCGAACTGGATTGGCCTCGCTCTCGCTGCCGTGGCGCTCGCCCTTCTGACATCGTGATTTTCGGCAGAAAACGGGGCTCGCGAACTTTCAAAAAAAACTGAAACTCGAGATCCCGGGTATCGTTAATCTCGTGCACGCAGCTTCAGCGCACGTTCGATGTTTGGATCTGGAAGTTCCAGGGAAGTTGAGTTCGCCGATACCGGGCGATTCATTGTGACCGACCACGGTACGGTGTACAGCTCAACCGAGGTCTCTTTGGAGGAGTACGCGCCGGGTCTTCTGGATCGCGTACCGCTCGGAAGAGTGCTCGAGGAATCGGACCTGTGGCTTCGGCTCCCCATGAACCTGTCCCTGTGGGTCCTCCCGGCGGGACTGCTGCAGGGCGGACCGTGGATCGGAGCGACAGGAATAGTCTCGATGTATGTTGCGGCCGCCGTCCTGACGCCCTCCGGTTTCAGCGTCTATGCCGTGCCGGTTGCACGGCTGCTGGACCGCGTCACCCTGCAGGCGCTGTACTTCATTCTTACGCTGAGCATTATGGCGCAGACCGGTCGGTTTCCCGAGTTGTGGACGGGCGTCGCGGGCTTCGTGGTCCTCAGGTGGTCGCTTCTTTCGCGACTGTTGGAGCCGGCCGTGGAGCGAGCCGCCCGAGCGTTGTACCGGATGCCGGTCGCGGACCAGGTGCTTCGGTCTGTGATCACCAAGCACGCGATTCGTCTCGGGATTTCGATACCCTCTTTGAAGAGGATCGAGGACGATGTGCGATCGCTCACGGGCGGACAGAGCGATTAGACGGTGACGGAATGGATAGAGGTTCAACAACGGTTTCCGGCCTGGATCTGCAGAGACAGCTTTCGACGGCTGTTAAGGCGAATCGCTCGCGGAACGGGTCGCAAGCCGGTCACTATGGTCGGGTGCTGGTACCCATCCCCCGCGTGGACCCCATCTGTTGGCTCGCCTCCCAGACCGGCGCGGATCGAATGTACTGGGCCGGCCGAGCCGACGGTGAGTCCGTAGCGAGTGTCGGTTGTGTGGCGTCTGTGGAGGAGCATGGCCCGGCCGACTTCTCCCGGTTGCGCCGGCGGGTCGGTAAGATACTCGGACGTGCGCCGGCAGGAACGAGGTTGTACGGCGGGGTGAGGTTCGGCAGCGCGGCCGACGCCGACGAGGCGTGGTCCGCGTTCCCGACGGTCCGGTTCGTTCTCCCGCGCTTCGAGCTAAGGTCGCGCAAGGGCTCGTGCCTGCTGGTCTGCAACCTGGGACCCGACGAGCACGGCTTCGGATCGAAGCTCGCGCGCGAGATACGAAGCCTCGAGCCTCCTTCCACCGTCTTGCCGGATCTTCCCCGAATCGTGTCGCGACTTGACTCACCGGGGCGGAGAGACTGGGTTCGCGACATCGAATGGGCCCTCGAGGCATTCTCGAGCACAACACTTGCGAAGGTGGTTCTGGCGAGAATGTCGAGCTTCACGTTCGACGCGGACCTCGATCCTCTGGCTCTTCTGAAGCGACTTCAGGAGGCTACGCCCAGCTGCTATCACTTCCTTTTCGGCCGCAACGGCAGCACGTTTCTCGGCGCCACGCCGGAGCAGCTTTTCCGCCAGGACGGCCGGCGCATCGAGAGTGAGGCCGTCGCGGGCACGGGTCCCCGCGGCGAGACGGAGGGGGACGACATGCTGCTCAGCGACGAGTTGCTGCACAGCGAGAAGGATCAGCGTGAGCACGAGTACGTGCGTCAGAGTATCAAGGAGGCGCTGACCGACATCACGCGGATGCTGCACGTCGACACTACGGCCAGCGACATGAAACTATCCGTCGGTCGGCACCTTGTCTCGAGGGTCAGCGGCATTCTGCGTCCCGACGTGGACGCCTTCGACCTCCTCGAGCGGCTTCATCCCACTCCGGCGGTGGGGGGTTACCCGTACCGTGAAGCGATCGACGTGATCGAGCATCTCGAGTCTTTTGACCGCGGCTGGTACGCGGGACCGGTCGGCTGGATTGGCAGGGACTCGGCTGAGTTTGCCGTCGGCATCCGGTCAGGTCGCGTCAGCAGTGGAAAGCTCGACCTCTTTTCCGGCGCCGGAATCGTGTGTGGATCGGATCCGCTTCGCGAGTGGGAAGAGGTGGAGCAGAAGATCGGCGACTTCCTACGCGTTCTGGCACCGTGATCACCGACGCAGCAAACGCCAATCAGTTCGCTGCCGACATCGCTGTCGAGGAGCTCGTACGCCTCGGTGTAACGGCCTTCTTTGTGTCGCCCGGCTCCCGGTCCACGCCGTTGGTAGCGGCCGCCGCTCGCCATCCCCGTGCGGATGTCCACGTACACTTTGACGAGCGGGGCTCGGCCTTCGCTGCGCTCGGATACGCAAGGGCAACGCTGTCGCCGGCTGTCTGGCTCACGACGTCGGGCACGGCCGTCGCGAACGGCATGCCGGCTATCGTCGAAGCGGCGACCGATGCCGTTCCGCTGATCGCCATAACCGCCGACCGGCCGCCGGAGCTCCGCAAGACGGACTCAAACCAGACGATCGACCAGCCCGGGATCTTCGGAAACCACACGTGCTGGTTTTTTGACCTTCCACCCTGGGATCCGAACCTCGATCCGACATTCCTGCTCACCACCGTCGATCAGGCGGTGTTTCGGGCCGAGGCCGACGCAGGGCCGGTGCATCTGAACTGGATGTTTCGCGAGCCTCTCGCACCGACCGCGGACCGTTCGTTCGAGCCTCCCGTCGGGCTTCCGATCGGCCGGTGGCTGGACTCGGGCGCCCCGTACACGTCCTACCTCAAGAGCCTTCCTGGAATGCCCGA
>JBFGEP010000015.1:0-14960 GCA_041580055.1 Rhodothermales bacterium
CCATTGACACGATGTCCATGCTTTTCAGGTGGTGGTTCCCGTTCTATCCATCAGCGCTTCGGCGAGTCGGTGAGACTGCCTCCAGATGTCGCCCGCGCCCATCAACACGACGACGTCCCCCTCGTGTACCCGTCCGAGTACGACGTCCGGCACGTCCGCTACCGGTCCGACGAAGGTCGCGTCGTTGTGACCCGCCTTCAGCGCAAGATCGACGAGCCGGTGACCCGAGATTCCGTCGATCGGCCTTTCTCGCGCTCCGTAGATCTCGGTGACAAGTACGACGTCGGCCTTCAGAAGGGCCTGCGCAAAGTCAGCGGCGAGATCTCGGGTACGCGAGTACAGGTGCGGTTGAAACACAGCAACAATTCGCCGGCCCGGCCACACGTCGGCGGCGGCGCTCAGTGTGGCAGCCACCTCGGTCGGGTGGTGGGCGTAGTCGTCGACCACGGTCACGTCTCCGGCCGTGGACAGGACTTCGAATCTCCTCTGTACGCCCTCGAAGGACTCCAGCGCCTTCGCGATGGTGCCGATCGGAATGTCCAACTCGAGGCCGACGCAGAACGCCGCGAGGGCGTTTCGAACATTGTGAATCCCGGGAACAGTCAGCGTAATCTCACAGACCGACTCTCCATCGACGGACACGCTGAAGCTGGTTTGCAAACCCTGCGTCTTCAGATCCGTCGCCCTCACGTTCGCCCGATCCGAGATCCCGTAGGTCACGACGCGCCGGTCGAGCTGGCCCGCCAACCAGCGAACGTTCTCGTCATCGATGCAGACGATGGCCGAGCCAAAGAACGGAATCGCGTCTGCAAACTGCACGAACGAAGTCTTGATGTCTTCGAGATCGTCGTAGATGTCCAGGTGCTCTGCCTCGATCGAGGTCACGACCGCGATGGAGGGCGTGAGCCGCAGAAAGGCGCGGTCGTACTCATCGGCTTCGATCACGATCAGGTCGCCTTCTCCCGCGACCGCGTTTGAGCCGAACACCGCGACCTTGCCGCCGACGATGATCGTCGGATCAAATCCTCCGTAGGTCACGACCAGACCCGCCATGGTCGTTGTCGTTGTCTTGCCGTGGGTACCGGCGACGGCGATGCCGTACTTGGTGCGCATCAGCTCGCCGAGCATGTCCGCACGCTTGATGATGGGAATCCGGCGGCGTGCTGCCTCTACCGTCTCGGGGTTGGTGGAGGCGTCGACGGCGGATGAGTGGACGACGACATCTGCGTCTGCGACGTGGCCCGCATCGTGTCCACGGTATATCACAGCTCCCAGCGCTTTCAGGTGGTCCGTCGTCTCGCCGGCAGCGATATCCGAGCCGGACACCGCGAAGCCGCGCGAGAGGAGCACCTCGGCGATCGAGCTCATTCCGATGCCGCCAATGCCGACCATGTGGATGCGGCGCGTCCGGCCCAGTGCAGGTTGTCGGCGCACTTCCGTCATGACTTTTCCTCCTCCCGAGCCAGCCGCAGCACCGCGCGTGCGATCTCCGTGGCGGCGTCCGGTCGCGCGAGTCGGCCCGCGGCCTCGCCCATAGCCTGCAACGCGCCGACATCTGAAAGCATCTCACCTATCCGCTCCACGAGGTCTTCCTCGAGGTCCGCTTCCTTCAGGATTGCAGCGGCGCCCGCGGAGGCCAGACTCTCGGCGTTGCGGGTCTGGTGATCTTCCGCGACGTTTGGCGATGGGATGAGCAGCGACGGCTTGCCCGTCGCCATCAGCTCGCTGCATGTGCTCGCCCCGGATCGCGCGACGACGAGATCGGATGCTGCGTACGCCAGGTCCATTCGGTCGATGTAACGGCGGAGGCGAATGTGGTCGTGTTCTCCGATGGCGGCGACGACACGGTCGAAATAGCGTGGTCCGGTCTGCCAGAGGAGATAGCGGTCCTCAGAAACGATGTCCGTGGCGAGCTGCACCAGGACACGATTCAGGGCCTCGCTCCCCAGCGACCCTCCGAAGACAAACACGAGCTGGGCATCGAGCGGAACCTCGTAGAACGCACGGCCTTCCGGCCGATCTGCGTGCCTGAGCTCGGATCGCGTCGGGTTTCCCGTAATGCGGCAGCGATCTGCGGGGAAGTGCCGGGTCGCTTCGGGGAACGCTACGTGGATTTCGTCCGCCCAGCGACCCACGAGTCGATTCGTGACGCCCGGAAAAGCGTTCTGCTCCTGAACGAGCACGCGGCGACCGAGCATGGCCGCGGCGGCCAGCACCGGTCCGGCAACGTACCCGCCCGTGCCGACGGCAACATCGGGATCGAAGGCGCGAACAAGCGACACGCTCTGCGCAAAGCCGCGGATCGTCTTGAGCGGCATGCCAAGGTTTCTCATCAGCTTCTTCCTCTGGAAGCCCGCCGCCGTAATCGGGGAAATCTCATACCCGGCCTTTGGGACGGCCTCCCACTCCATGCGGTCGCGCGTGCCGGCAAAAATGATTGCGGATTCACGGCTGAGTCGCCGGACCTCGTTTGCGACGGCAACCGCAGGGTAAACGTGCCCTCCGGTGCCACCGGCCGCGAACAGTATGCGAGGGCGGTCACCGTCACGCATCCGGAAGGACCCTCTCGTCGATCTGCCGCGAGATGTTGAGTACGATTCCGACCATGACTCCGGCCGCCAGCATCGACGTGCCGCCGTACGAGACAAACGGCATCGGGAGGCCCGTCACCGGAAGGAGCCCGCAGGCGACGCCGGCATGCACAAACCCGTAGAACATCAGCAGGGACGTGATGCCGACGGCGACAAACAGACCCAGCGGATCGGGCGCATGCCGCGCGACCCGCAAAAGCCCTCGAAAGAGGAAGACCACAAAGAGCACAAGGAGGACCAGCGCGCCGACGATGCCGTACTCCTCGGCAATGATGGCGAAGATGAAGTCGTTGTAGGGTGCCGGCAGAAAGTCACGCTGGACGCATTTCCCCGGACCGACGCCGGCAAGTCCGCCCATCGCAAAAGCGATTCGGGCCTGCTTCGCCTGGTACCCTTCATCCTGTGCGTCGAAAACCTGCTGCTCGGTCGTGTTCGGGAAAATCTTGAGCCCCAGGTACGCTTCAACGCGCGCGGCCCGGTGTGGCGACGCGAGCAGCAGCGCCGTCGCCAGAAACATGCCCAGTAGTGCCGTCCCCGTGATGTGGAGAACGTTAATCCGGGCGACAAAGCACATCGTAAGTGTGGCGACCAGCAGCAGAGCCGCCGACGACAGGTCCTCTATCCCGATCAACACAACCGTGACCATGATCCAGACGAGGATCGGGACGTAGCTGCGCCCGAGATCCTTGATGTACTCCTGCTTGCGGGCGAGCATCACGGCGACGTAAAGCAGTAGTGCCACCTTGGCGAGGTCGGACGGTTGGAATCCGATCGCACCGACTTCCAGCCAGCGGCGCGCTCCTCCCTGCATGGTCCCGATGATCTGAACGGCGATCAGCAGACCGATCGAGAAGACGAGAGCTACCTTCGAGAGGCGGGCGAGCTTTCGGTAGTCGATCAAACTGACTATGCCCATCGCGGCGAGCGCGAGTCCCACGCGCGATACGTGGCGCAGAAGGAAGCGCTCCGTGTCCCCGCCGGACTTTGTTGCCGCGAGGAAGCCGATGGCGCTGTAGACGGCGACTATCCCGACCGCCGCCATGCCCAGCACGACCCACACGAGGTACTTGTCTGCCGGCCGGATCGAGGCCAGGTACCTGGCGACTCCCGACTGTCTGGCCGATATCTCCATCTTCTTGCCCATGCTTCAGTCCTGCTACAGCGCGTTGACGATTCGGCGGAAGGTCTCGCCCCGGTCGACATAGTCCTCGAACATGTCGAAGGAGGCGCACGCCGGACTCAGAAGCACGGCGTCGCCGGGCCTCGCCAGGGCCCGGGCAAACTCGACCGCCTGCTCCATGGAGTCGGCGACTACCGCTTCGGGCGCATGATCACCCAGGTCCCGAAGCAGCTTCTCCGCGCTTTCACCGATGGCGATTACCGCCCTCGCCTTCTCTCGGACGAGATCAGCAACCGACGAGTAATCGTTTCCTTTGTCTCTTCCGCCGGCGATGAGAACCACCGGCTCGCGGAAGGACTCGAGCGCGTACCAGAGCGAGTTCACATTCGTGGACTTCGAATCATTCACGAACTTGATCCCGGAGATCGTCCGGATGAGCTCAAGCCGGTGGGGTACGCCTTGAAAGGCGGCCAGGCTCTCCCGGACGATCTCACTTTTGATGTCAACTACTCTTGCCGCTACCGCCGCTGCCAGCGAATTGTAGAGATTATGCCGCCCTCTAAGGGCGACTTCATTCACCTGCATCAGGCGTTCCTCCTCACCGTGTAGGTTGATGACGATATGGTCATTCGCTACGAAGCCCCCCCGTTCGAGGGGGCCCCGGAGCGAAAAGGGAAGGTTGATAGGTGGGTTCTTGTCAGATGCCCGTGGGAAGCCGGCCGAGACGAGTGGGTCGTCGGCGTTGTAGACAAAGGTGTCCGCGCCACGCTGGTTCTCGGTGATGCGAAACTTGCTACGAGCGTAGGCCTGCAGATCACCACCGTAGCGATCGAGGTGATCGGGCGTGATGTTGAGCAGCAGGCCCACCGTCGGCCGGAAAGTCGAAATATGGTCGAGCTGGAAGCTGGACACCTCCAGCACAATGAAATCATCGTCCTGCGCCGCCTCGACGACGGCCGAAAAGGCGACACCGATATTGCCGGCGACGTGGACCGTTTCGCGAGCGGTCTGCAGCACGTGACCGATGAGAGACGTCGTCGTGGTCTTGCCGTTTGAGCCAGTGACCGCAAGGATCGGTGACCGGCAGAACCAGGACGCAGCCTCAAGCTCAGAGTACACCGGGATTCCGCGGCTCAGCGCCTCCGCCACCGTCGCGGACGTTGACGGCACGCCCGGACTGACGACCAGGAAGTCCGCCTGGCCGGCGCGATCGGAGTGACCGTTCTGCTCGAAAGGAATCGTGGCCTCGTCGAAAGAAGCCGCGGTCTCGCGGTCGAGCGGCCCGCTATCCGAGACGAACACGCGCGCGCCCTTGCGGGCCAGCAGGCGAGCCGCTGCAGCGCCGCTCCTTCGCGCGCCGAGCACGGTCACGCGGGCGCCCTCAACCTGAGCTGCGAGGCTCTTCGGAGTGTGTTGACCCGTGGCGATCATCGGATGCGGAGTGTCAGGAGTGTCGCGATTACCGTCGCCGCGGTTATGATCCAGAACCTGAGGACAATCTTGGCTTCGTGAGCGCCCTCCACCTCGTAGTGATGATGGATGGGGGCCATCCTGAAGATCCGTTTGCCTTCGCCCATCTTCTTTCGCGTGTAGCGGAAGTAGGACGTCTGGATGATCACCGACAGAGACTCGAGGAAGAAGATGGCGCAGAGCAGAGGAAGGAGGAGTTCCTTCTTGATCATGAGCGCCAGCGTACCGACGGCCGCACCGAGCGAGAGCGATCCGGTATCGCCCATGAAGACGGTGGCCGGGTATCCGTTGTACCAGAGGAAGCCGAAACACGCAGCGGCGAGGGCCGCCGCAAAGACCGAGAGCTCGCCGGTGCCGGGCAGGTACATCTCGTTCAGGAAGTCCGACAGAATCGCGTTACCTGAGATGTAGCAGAGCACCACGAGTCCTAGCGCTACGATTCCCGTCGTACCGGCGGCCAGGCCATCGAGGCCGTCCGTCAGGTTGACCGCGTTGGAAACGGCCGTGATGATGAACACACACACCGGGATGTAGATGAGCCACCCCAGGTCCGTCGAGCCCAGCACGCCCGTAAGAAAGTCGTAGTCCAGTTGTCCGTCGGCGACGAACGGAAGCGAGGTAATCGCTCTGAAGTCACTGAACTGGGGCAGGGTGTAGAGGACGATGCCGACGCCCAGTCCGAGGCTTACCTGGCCGGCGAGCTTGATTCGTGCGGGAAGTCCGCTCTTGTTGAGCTTGACGACCTTTATGTAGTCGTCGGCGAAACCGAAGGCGCCCATCCACGCGGTGGCGATAACGATGAGCCACACGTACACCTCCGTGAGGTCGCCCCAGAGCAGCGTCGCGCCCAGAATAGACAGCAGCATGATGACGCCGCCCATGGTCGGTGTGCCGCGCTTGTGCGCGTGGTCTATGAAACCGGCAGCGGTTCCCTCACGGACCTGTTCGCCGAGCTGTTGCCTTTCGAGCCAGGCGATCATCTTCCGGCCGACGAACAGCGACGTGAACATCGCGGTGATGCCGGCCAGCGCCGCCCGGACGGTGATGAACTGGATCACCTGAAAGCCGGGGGGCTGGTAGAGCTGCTCGAGGTAGTCGATCAGGTGGTATAGCATCTCGGTGGGTTCTAGGACGAGGCCACGCGGCCGCTATCGAATTCGGCACGAGCGATTTCGCGGTCGTCGAAAGGCTCTCGGCGCGTGCCGACGACCTGGTATGTCTCATGGCCCTTGCCGGCGATGAGTGTTATGTCACCCGGTTCCGCAAGGGATGCGGCTTCGCGGATGGCGGCGCGTCGGTCCGCGACCCACCGCGCCGCGGCCGGGAATTTGAAACCCGGACGGATGTCCTCGAGGATGCTTTCCGGATTCTCGGTCCGCGGGTTGTCGCTGGTCACGATGTTGACATCAGCCAGTCGTTCGGCGACCGATCCCATCATAGGACGCTTGGTCCGATCGCGATCTCCGCCGCAGCCAAAGACGCAGACCAGGCGTGCACCTGGCGTCAGGATCTGGCGAGCGGCGGCGAGGGCGTTTTCCAGTGCATCCGGAGTGTGGGCGTAGTCGACGATGACGAGCCGGCCGTCCGATGTTCGAAGTTGCTCAAACCGACCCGGGACAGGCGGCGCGGCAGCCAGGACCTCGAGAATGTCCCCCGACTGATAATCGAGAGCCCTGGCTGCGCTATACGCTGCGCTGAGATTGTAGGCATTGAAGAGTCCGACCAGGCTGAATGTCTGTGTGTAGCCGTCCAGACGAAGGCGAAGTCCTTCCCGATCGTTGCCCAAAACCTCGAAGCGTATATCCGCCTGCGGGTTCTGTCCATATGACAGAATTTCTGCGTTTGTGTCGCCGACCATCCTGGCGCCGCTCGGGTCGTCTCGGTTGTAGACGGCCCGGGCGCCCTGCTCGAGCGACGTAAAAAGTTCTCTCTTCGCCTCCAGATAGCTCCGGATGTCTCCGTGAAAGTCAAGGTGGTCCTGGGTGAGGTTTGTGAAGAGTCCGACCGCGAACGCGATGCCCGCGACGCGATCCTGCGCGAGCGCGTGGGAAGAAACCTCCATCGAGCAGGCCTGACAGCCGGCGTCGACCATCGACCGAAGAAGTCGATGCAGCCGCAGCGCGTCCGGTGTGGTCAGGTCCGCGGGTATTGACTCGCTGCCGACCTGGTACTTTATCGTTCCGATCAGACCGCACGTGCGCTTCATCTCGTTCAAGACGTGCGAGATGAGATAGGCGGTGGTGCTCTTCCCATTGGTCCCGGTCACACCGATCATGGCCAGGTTCCGCGACGGGTCCCCGCTGTAGAGTGACGAAAGGTGCGCCCATGCCGCGCGGGCGCTGGAAACGGTGGCGAATACGGTGCCGGGAAACCGCTCTGTGGCGTCTCCCGGCACCGTCTCGCACACGACGGCGATAGCTCCGTTTTTAACAGCCTTATCAATGAACAGGTGGCCGTCCACCTTGTCGCCCGCAATGGCGACAAACATCGTGTTCGGCCCGATCTCCCGACTGTCATTCGACAGACCGGAGATCTGCACATCCTTGTCAAAGAAGTCTGCGTTAACCAGCAGACCTTTCTCGGCCAGTCGTCGCACTGCGCTCCGAATCGTCATCGGCAACCGACCCCGTTCGCAGCGGGCTCGAGAGTCTTGCTCGGTGGTTGCATGCGAACGTCACTGGCATTTCAATACGGTATTTTTCGCAAGCGGCTCGCCGGGCGGCGGCGACTGCGACACCACCTGCCCGTGGCCTTTGACGGTCACGGCCACCCCCTCCCTGGAGAGCCAGAAGGCGGCCTGGCGCGCGCTCAGGCCCCGGACGTCGGGTGTCGTCCTGGCAGGGCCTTGATCGTCGGCTACGGCCAGCCGGATCACCGATCCGTGGTCGGCATCCATCCCCGCCGATGGCCTCTGCCGAACGACCGGCATCGCGGCACCCACGAGGTCGGGCACCACCACGTTGTAGCCGTTCGCGATGAGGCCCGTCGCAGCGACGGCGGCCGGCTGGCCCTTGACGTCGGGCAGGGTCGGCAGCGTGTGCGCAGGATCGGCGCCGGCATCGGCAAGAACGACGGATCTTTCCCTCGCGATCTCCGGGAAGGTGCTTATCCACCGTTCGCCGATCCGCTGAAAGATGGGGGCAGCTGTCTGCCCGCCGTAGATACTCGTCTTCGGCTCGTCGAGCACGACGATCATGGCGACCTCGGGATCGTCCGAAGGGAAGAAGCCGACGAAGGATGCTCTGGCGCGTCGCGAGGCGTAGGCCCCCTCGTGGACCTTCCACGCCGTACCGGTCTTTCCCGCCACACGCACGCCCTCAATTCCGGCGCGCGTCCCGGTGCCCTCGTTTACGACCCGCTCGAAAGAGGTTAGAAGCCGCCGGGCGGTCTTCCGCTTGAACGCGCGACGGATGGAATCCTGTCGAGCCGTCCACGTCGTCCTGCCCGTGTAGTCTCTGCGCTCTTTGACAATAAAGGGGCGCACCAGCAGACCGCCGTTGGCGAGGGCGGAGTACGCTGTGAGGGTCTGCAGTGGCGTGACCTCAACCTCGTAGCCGATAGAGATCGATGTCTTCGACGTACCGCTCCATTCCACGGGCTTCTTGAGCCGTCCCGGAACCTCTCCGGGGAGGTCAATCCCGGTCGGCTGGCCAAAGCCGAGGTTGCGGGCGTACTGGTACAGGTCGCCCGGTTTCATGTCCTGGACGGTCGTGGCCACACCGATATTGCTCGAAACGGCGATTACCTCCTCGAAAGAGATTCGCCCGTGGCCGTGCGTGTCGCGGAGGCCCCTCCGCCCGAAGACGCGGTAGCCGTTACCGGTGTCGATCGTGTCGGAGAGCGAGACCACTCCCCTTTCGATGGCGGCAACGGAGGCCACCAGTTTAAAAGTAGAGCCCGGCTCGATCCGGTCGGTGATGGCATGGTTCCTTCGGGCTGGGGTGGGGAATCGCCCGGGAACGTTCGGGTCGTAGGTGGGATAGTTTGCCATCGCCAGTACGGCGCCAGTGTAGGGATTTATGGCTATTGCCGTTCCCCAGATCGCGCCGGACTCTAACACTCCTTTTTCAAGTTCTTCCTCTACAATGGTTTGACGAATCAGATCGACGGTCAGGACGAGCGTTTCGCCATCCCGGGGTTCGACCACGGGTCCGCCGACGTACGATTTGATGCGGCCCGTGCGGTCGCGCTTGACGGCGCGCTTGCCGTGCCGGCCGCGCAGGACGTCGTTGTATTTGGCCTCGAGGCCTGCGATGCCTTCCCCGTCGGCATCGACGTGCCCGAGCACGTGGGACAGGGTGCGCGCGTAGTTATAGCGGCGCGCGAAATCGGGTTCGAGTATCACGCCGGGCACGTCCCAGCTCTCGACGATGTCTTTCTGGCGTTCGCTCAGTCCGCGGGCCAGCTCGGCGTACTGTCGACTCGGCCGGTTATCGATGCGCTTCTCGAGCGAGGAACGGGGCGCCCCGGTGAGCCTCGACAGGCGGTTCGTCAGATCGCCCCTGCGTCCGCTGAAGCCGCTCACGGTCGGGTCGACGGCGAGATCATAGCGCGCGGTGTTCACCGCCAGCGTTCGGCCTTCTGCGTCGACGATGGACCCTCTTACCGCAGGAATCACGAGGGCTGAGCTGGCCTGCTGCTGTCCCTGTGCCCGCAGGTTCGAGCCATCGTACAGGTGGATGCGAAGCACCTGCACGACGACGAGCACGGGCAGAATGCTGACCAGGGTCAGCACCACGTACATTCGGGCCAGTATTTGATCTCGAGGTTTCAGCGACTTACGGGTCGATAGTGATGGTTGTGCCGTAGGCGGCGTCCTCAACGAATCCGAGAGCGCCGGCGCGCCGATGGATTTCAGCAGGTCCGGTCATCCGGTCGAAATCGCCCTTGAGGCGGTTGTATTTCAGGTGGAGGCGGTGATTCTCCTTGCGGGCCTCGTCCGTTCGGGCGAGCAGGTCTTGCGTGGCGTGGACATGGCCTATGTAGAGCGTGAATGCGGCCGCCACGATGCCCAGCAGCAAGGCGAAGCGAGCCGTCGAAACGGCTCCGAGGAACGGTGAATCGCCTTCCTTCTTGACGCGGCGGTTCTTCTTCGACTCGAGCTGCCTCCATGAAGGCAGTCCGCCGTGGTCCTTCCCCAGCTTTCGAGTGCGCGTCTTCGTCGTGGCCGGACCGTCTGCCGTCCGTGAGTGGTTCGACGCGCGCTTCTTTGAGCTGCTGGTGGGGCGAGCCGCGACGGTTATCGTCGTCGGCTTCCTCTTCGACTTAGACTTTTGACGTGTTGTCTTCTGCGCGACCGGCATCTACCCACCGTGTAATGTCTTGGCCCGGTTCGCAATTGGGCATGTTTATCAGGACTGTTGATCCCCGGCATGCAGGTCGTCGACCGTGCGCTCCGCCACCCGCAGCCTTGCGCTGCGAGCTCTCGGATTCGCCTCCAGCTCATCCTCGGCGGGCGACACGGGTCGTCGCGTGATGGGAGTCCAGGGGGACAACAGGTTGCCGTAGAGGTCTTTTCGGGATTCGCCCTCGAAATTGCCGTATCGGAGGAAGCGTTTCACGCGCCGGTCCTCCAGCGAGTGGTAGCTGATGACCGCGATTCGGCCTCCACCCTTCGTGAGGTGAGTGGCCGAGATCAGGGCCTGCTCCAGCGATTCGATCTCACGGTTGACGGCCAGACGAATGGCCTGGAAAACGCGCGAGACCGTTTTTATTCGATCCGCCGGCGGGACCTGCGACCGGACAACATCGGCGAGCTCGCTGGTTGTGGCCAGCGGCCGGGCCGAGCAGATTGCCCGGGCGATGCGCGCGGCTCTGGGTTCCTCGCCGAGCTCGCGCAGCACATGCTTGAGGTCGGCCTCCGTGGTATCGTTCACCCACGTGGACGCACTTGCGCCGGCCTTGCCCTCCATTCGCATATCCAGTGGTCCGTCCTGCATGTACGAAAAACCGCGCTCGGGCCGATCCAGTTGATGGCTGGATACGCCCAGATCGAGCAGGATTCCGTCGATGGCCGACAGGCCCAGTGCGTCGAGCAGCGACTCGACATCGGCGAAGTTGCCCTCGACGATGGTCAGACGGCCGGCTGCAACCGCACGCTCGAGGCGGCGCGCCGCTTCAGCGCAGGCGTCGGGGTCTCGATCGATGCCGATGACCTTCCCGTGGGGCGCCAGCGCGTCCAGCAGGGCGGCCGCGTGGCCACCACCGCCGAGCGTGGCGTCGACATACGTCCCGGAGCGATCCGTAATCAGACGTTCTACGACAGCTTTGCAAAGAACAGGTGCGTGGTAGCCGGTGGCGTAGTCTTGCGACCCACCCGCTTCACGCCGAGGCCACCGGTCGGGCGCGCTGCCGGTCATTCCCGGCCCATCACGCGCTCGGCCAACGTCTCGTAGTCGGTTTCCTGTCCTTCCAGGTAGGCCTGGAAGGTGTTCGGATTCCAGATTTCAATATGGTCGAGAGCTCCGATGATCAGCGCGCGTTCCGTGATGCCGGCGAACTCCGCCAGCGTCTTCGGAAGGCCGATCCTGCCCTGCGCGTCGAGCGTGACCTCCTCGGCCCACATGAGGATGCCTCGGATGAAGTCGCGCGTTTCGCTGCGGTAGGTGTTGAGCCGGCTGATCTCGGACTCCATATCTTCCCAGTGATCCTGCGGATACATGAAGATGCACTTCTCGAATCCGCGGGTGAGGGTGAAGGTGTTCTTCGCTTCAGGCTTGAGGACATTCCGCATCTTGGCGGGGACCGCTACGCGGCCCTTGCTGTCTACGGAATACTCTGCCTGTCCCTTGAACCCTGCCATGGGTCACCCATGTACGAACCCTACACCCAAGTGGGAGGCTCTGGGATAATTCCCCACTTTTCCCCACCGACGGCAAAAGGTAAGCCTTTCCGAAGGAATGTCAAGGGCTCGCCGGGACGCTGACGCTTAATTTTGTTGGAGATAGGTGTGTGCGGGATATGTGCGTCCGGCGGTGCCCCGGCCGAAGCCGGGCAGACGACCGCTCAGCTACGCACCCGCGCAACCGCAAGCAGCGACACGCCGACCGGCAGAGTCTTCGAGGCCACCACGCGCGCCTCGGAGGCGAAGACCGCACGCAGAATCCGGTTCACGGCCGGGGCGGGCATGCGCAGATCGTCACCCGCCGTTGTTCCAGGAAAGGCCCTGCTCACGAGACGGACGGCGGCAATCGCCGGGAAGAGCCAGGTGTTGAAGTACGAGATGTGGAGCTTTTCAAACCCGGCTCGCCGAAGCGATTCCTCGAGCCGCGGCCGCGTATAGCGCCGGTAGTGGTGATTCACCTCGTCGTGGCGGCTCCACAGCGCCTGGTAGGCGGGAACGGTGACCAGCAGGAGGCCCGCGTCCTTCAGTACGTCCGCGATTGCGGTCAGAGCTGCCACGTCGTCCTCGACGTGCTCGATGACATCCAGCGCGGTCACGAGGTCAAACGTGCCCGCCTCGAAGGGAAGCCGGTCCGGCAGAGAACCGTCCCGAACGTCACATACTTCGCGCGCACGTGCTGCCTCGCGGGCGAACTCATCCATTTCTACGCCAACGAGTCGCCCGAACCCTGACAGCATCGAAAGGTTACCGCCCGTGCCGCAGCCGACGTCCAGAAGGGTGGTGTTTGCCGGCAGGTTTAGATTGCTGAGGACCCGCCGCACGATCTCCCGGCGCGCCGAAAACCACCAGTGCTCGTCCTCAACTTGTGCGTACAGTCGATAGTAGTCGGGATCCATGGGCGGCGCTGGGTACGTCAGCCGGAGCGGCCTGCGCTCAGAGCTGAGCCCGCGCCAGATGCGAACCGTTGCGCCCCGTTATCGGCTCCGGGGCGGTGAGCAGGTCCTTCTCCCGCGCGTAGGCGACGGCAGACCCTACGAACGAATGGAACAGCGGATGCGGCTTGCCCACCGTGCTCTGGTACTCCGGATGGAACTGCGTCCCGATGAACCACCGCTTTTCCGGTAGCTCCACGATCTCCACCAGGTCGCGCGCGACATTCAGACCGGTGAAGTGCATTCCGTGCTCGAGCAGCTTGTAGCGCAGGACGTTGTTGACCTCGAACCGATGCCGGTGCCGCTCGCGCACCTCCTCCACTCCGTAGATCTCCCGAACCCTCGACCCCTCGAGCAGGAAACAGTCGTACGACCCGAGTCGCATGGTTCCCCCTTTGTCGGCGATCCGCTTCTGCTCCTCCATCAGGTCGATGACGGGATGCTGCGTGCTCGTCACGAACTCGGTAGAATGCGCGTCCTCCCACTCGCAGACGTTGCGGGCGAACTCGATGACCGCGCACTGCATGCCCAGGCAGATGCCGAAGAAGGGCACGTCCTTTTCGCGGGCGAAGCGGATGGCGGTCAGCTTTCCGTCGATGCCACGCTCACCGAAGCCCGGCGCCACGACCACTCCCGCGACGTCACCGAGCACCTCGTCGACGTTCTCCTCCGTGAGGTCATCGGACAGCACGAGCTTGAGATCGACGGCCACGCGGTGGGCCGCTCCAGCCAGGATGAAGCTCTCCGAAATAGACTTATACGCGTCCTGATGCGTGACGTACTTCCCGACGAGGGCGATCCGGACGGAGCCATCGGGCTCCTTTACTCGTGAGAGGAATTCGATCCAGTCCGTCAGGTCGGGTTCGGGGAGGATGCCCTCACGTTCCAGGTCCTGCTCGATGTGCAGCTTTTCGACGACGAGGTCGTCGAGGCCCTCCTCTTTCAGCAGCAGCGGTACCTCATAGATTGACTCGGCGTCCTGCGCGAGCTTCACCGCCCGCGCCTCGACGTTGCAGAACAGCGCGAGCTTGCGTCGCACGTCCGAGTCCAGCGGGTGCTCCGACCGGCACACGAGAATGTCCGGCTGCAGTCCGTGCGAGAGCAGCGTTTTGACCGAGTGCTGTGTCGGCTTCGTCTTGAGCTCGCCGGCGGCGGCCAGCCACGGAACGAGCGTGAGGTGTGCGTTCAGCGTGTTCCGCGACCCGAGATCGTACCTCAGCTGACGGATCGCCTCGAGGTAGGGCTGGCTTTCGATGTCACCCACGGTGCCACCGATCTCGGTCAGGACGACGTCGTACTCGCCGGTCTCGCCGAGCTTGAGCATCCAGTGCTTGATCTCGTCGATGATGTGGGGCACGACCTGAACCGTCTTGCCCAGGTAGGCGCCGGCGCGTTCCTTGGTAATAACCTCGAGATAAACGCGGCCGGTCGTGACGTTGTTGGCCTGCGACGTCGGCTCGCCGAGGAACCGCTCGTAGTGGCCCAGGTCGAGGTCGGTCTCCGCGCCGTCCGCGGTCACGTACACCTCGCCGTGCTCGAACGGGTTCATCGTGCCGGGATCGACGTTAATGTACGGGTCGAACTTCTGGATGGTGACCCGCAGGCCGCGCGCTTCGAGGAGACGGCCGAGCGACGCACAGAGGATTCCTTTTCCCAACGACGACGTGACTCCACCGGTCACGAAGATGTACTTGGTCTGCACGAGCGTACCCGGCCAGGTGTGACAAACGTAGTGTCAGCGACGTCCGACGAGCGCGCGGACATCACCGGGGCGGCTCCGTAGAGGTGCCCGACAAAGATACGCCGCGGGAGGCACTCATTTCAACGAGTTGAAGCTACCTCGCCGGCCTTTGGAAGGACGTTTACGGCTTCCGCGCGACCACGAGGATTCCCGTCCCGCGCCGGTTTTGGACCAGCACATCTATCGCATTCAGTAGCATCCCGACGGGAAACACCAGCAGGAAGTACGGCACCACGAAAACCACCAGCAGCCAGTTGATCGA
>JBFGEP010000016.1:0-14703 GCA_041580055.1 Rhodothermales bacterium
AGAAGAGATGTCCGGTACAGCTCGGGTGTGGCGATCGGCGTCACGTCAACGGTGGATCTGTGGAGTGACGAAGAACGGCGTCGCGCGCTGCTGGCCAACGTGAGAATTTTTTCGAGGTCGATACCGGGGACCGGCGGCAGCCTGAGCCTCTTCGGAGGGTTTCTCTGGCAGAATCGGCCGGCAGTCTACAATCTCGATCTGTTCTTGCCGCGTGGCCTCGAGGACACGTTTCTGGATCGCGGGTCATTCGTCAAGTATGGAGTGGACCTCGTGCAGCCGCTCGTTTATGTCGACGACGGCTGGCTCCTGCTGCCGGTTTTTCTTCACGCCGTGTACGCGTACGGGTTTGCCGAGAGCGTCAAATCGACTTCCGACTTTTCGTTAGACTTCGATTCCGTCGGGGGAGGGATTGGCCTTCAGATGAGGTTGCTGCACACTCTGGGAGTTGATATTCGCTTCGGCGCCGCCTATCACCCCGATACCGGCGAAACGACGGCCGTCTTCCGATAGCGTGCGGCTTATCGTCCGGCCACGGCTGCGTGTGATGTGGCCCCGATGTGAAATCCGCCGGTAGACGAACCCTTTGCTTGAGTCCGGGTTCAAACAAGCGATAGTCCGTGTAGGGAATCCAGAACAACAGAACTCCGTCATGGAGCGAATGGTGTGCAAGGCGTGTGGCTCGGCGGCACTGATGCCGATGGACGTCGTGGTGCAGAGCGAGCAGCACGATTTCGAGATTGACCCCGAGGACTCCGAGTCCCGGTTTTTCTCGTGCCACGTCTGTGGTGACAACTGGTTGTCCCTCAAGGAGCATCCGGACGATGGCGACTGCCAGATCGTCTTCATCCATCAGATGGGCATGGACCCGGTGCTGAAGCGCGTCGCCCACATGAGCACGCACGTCGTTCTGAACGAGGATACCGTGGACCACTGGGATTACTTCCTGAATGACGATCCCGTCGACGCCGACGTGTGGCACGCAAAGCTGCGCGACCGCAGGCGGACGCTGAAGTCGATCTGCACCAATTGACCGTCGCCCGCTGACGCTTTTCTCGGCGACCGGGTCTAGATCCGAATACGGAGCTCTGCGCCTACCGTGCGGAGCCTCTCCCCGAAAGCCTCGTCATTTCCGCTTCCGACTGCAGCCACGCCAGGCCATCGGGTCGACGCGAATTTCAAGCGGACATTTGTCCATCGGTTGGGGTTGAGGTCTGCAAGAACGTGCCATCGCTCACCCTGACCCGAGTACGACGGGATCGAGAACTCATGCCTCAGGCCCGACTCGTACATGAACACCCGCGCAGCACCGGATTCCGTGCTGAAGATCGCGAGGCGCGTATCCAGTGACAGCCACCGGGACGGCCGCGCGCCGAGGCCGGCACCGAGCACGTGTCCCTCTTCCGACCGATGCTCATCGACGGAGCTGAGGGCTCCTGCGTATCGCAGACGTACCGACAGCCCACGGCTGATATCGTGACGCAAAGCGATGGACGTCCGCCACACTGTGGCCCTCGCCGTCGCTCTGAGTATGACGCCGGAGGCGGCGGGTCCCGTCCAGCTGTGGTCCTGTCTTCGCAGTGTGGTGCTCAGCCGCGCCTCGCTGCTCGAGCGGCGGGCCGTCATTGCGAGGCTTGCCGTCCAGCCGTCGGTCGGCGTCAGCAGCCGGAAGCGAAGCCAGTCGTGGCGGTACTGGTCGAAGGAGACCCGCGCCGTGACACCGCGGGCGATTCGACGCCGGACCCCGAACGTGACGCCGGCCTCGCTCGAGAGAGGACCGCTGCTCCGCCGCGGTATGGATCCGAGCAGGCTCTGGTGAGCGCGGCCGACCCATCTGTAGTACACCCAGGCGATCCACCCCGGGCTGCCGTGCAGGGCCGCGCTGAGGACGAGTCCGGAGGGCAGGCCCTCGACGATGGCAAGCTCCGATGCTGCCCGGAGCCGATCCGTTCGGAGTGTGATGTGCGCTGAGAGCCCCCACTGCTGAGAGCCCGCAAACCTGAATGTCTGGTCGGGCCGGGAGCCGGAGAGAATCCGGGAATTGAATCCGAGCCGCAGCCCGCCAAGTTCCGCCGTGAGCGGGCCGGCTTCGAATCGTGCACGTGCGCCGACGGTTGTTCTCACAACTCGTCCGCGAACCGCGATCTCGCCCGCCGTCCGGTGCAGGCCTGTGCCGCCGGCAAGAACGAAGCCCGGGATCTCAAACGCGGCCGAAGACGACGTATCCGGCCTGCCGTCCATCCGTCGTTGCGAAAGGATCAGCTCGATCTCGAGTCGGTCGAAAGGCGTGATCCGCACAGCGATCCCACGAAAGAAAGAGACCTCGTTGAAACCCGCATAGGGCTTGACGCCGCCGGTCCGCGGTTGCGGCGGACGGGATTGGACGTGAAAGGCGGGTCGGCCGACCAGAAGTCCCCAACCCCAGTGCGCCACGAAGTCTCCGAAGACGATTGTCTTCGCCGGGCCCATGTCCGATAGTGAGGCACTGGCCGAGGCGAAGTCCGTCCCGGGTCTTCGTCTCACGAGCGGAAGGCCGAACCTTTCGCCGGGATCCTTCTCGATCGCGACTCGAAATCCGAAGTGTCGGCCTACTCCGAGCTGCAGGTCCGTCAGTTGTCGCCAGGGTGAGCCGGCGTACGTGCGGACAACCAGGGAATCCAGGCGGTAGCCGCGACCCTCCTCGATTCGGCGCGAGAGCATCGTGGAGAAATCGAACCTCAGGTGGCGCCATGGAGCGTCGCCTTTATCTTCTTCAGGTCCCGCTTCCTCCACCGCAGCGACGAGCGCCTGAGCCTCGTCCGAGTTCTCCGGCTGGTACGTCCGGGAATCCGGATCATCCGGAGGCATCGTCGCCTCCTGGGCGCGGGCGACGTAGACCGTCGTCAACAGGAGGGTGGCCGCTGCGAGTCGACCCGTCAACGCGTCTGCCTGGCTAGAATAGCCCCGGCACATCGAGACCAGCCGAGCGGCTGATGCCGCCGTGTCCCGACGGCCGCCTCGACGCCGCCAACGCGAGCGCTCACGCCGAAGGCGAAGGTCATCGGCGCCGATGAGAACCCGGACCTGAGCGCGAAGCGGTTCATCACCGTCAACTCGAGTGCACCGTGTACCGACGGCACAAAGCCCGACTCTTTGTCGACGTCGAGGAACAGGGCCAGGTCGTTCGATACCTGGGCTCGGAGACCCGCCGCGAGTCGGCGGTGGGCGTCCTGGCTGTCCCGCCGCAGGGTCGCGATATTCTCGGCCACCACACCGAGGGCTACGGCGGTTGTCGCGCTCCAGCGCAGACCGGCGGAGAGCCGCAGATTCCCCAGTGACCCGAAGCCGGCGATGACGAAACGGGTGTAGGTAATTCGTACACCGGCCGAGGCCGGTGCTCCGTTCATCCGGCGCGTGCCAATCGCGTGCGCGCTCAGGCGCCGAAACTCGTCGAAGCCGAACGACTCGAGCGCCGTGCCGAACGTGCTGCGGCCGACACCGATCATCAGAGAGCCGGAGACATGCTGCAGCTGGCTCAGTCCGTAGGATCGAGAGGCGGTGACTGCCAGACCGATGCGCCCCGGATGGCCCGCCGACGCCGGGTTCGCGAGTCCGTGAGGATCCTCCGCCAGTGCAGCACGCACCCCGGCGAATGCTGCGATACGCGGCCCGAGCGAGCCATGCTGTGCGATGCCGGTGTTGACAGCAAGGCAGACCAGCGCCACGCCGACCCATGAGCTCATTATCACGAGATCTTCGGTGCTTCGGAAGCCCGGATGGTAGCGACTCAAGGGTGCGGCCGGCAAAAGCGTCCGCGCCGGATCGGCCGCGCGCTCAGAAACCAGCGATCGGGTCGGCGGTACCAGCCACATCCTCGCTGAACCAGGAGACGGCATCGCCCCATGCCTGCCTACGCTCGACTTATCCGGCATCGGATTCCGCTCTGCACGACCGTGCTCCTGCTGGCACCGGTATTCCATGCGCCGACAGCGGCGTCCGCCCAGGAGCTCAACTGCGGCGTCACCGTCGACTATCGTGCCCTGAGCGGCTCCGACTACACGTACCTCGACGAGTTCAGGGATGCCGTGCGCGAGTACCTCAACCTGCAGCGATGGACCACCGACGAGTTCGCCGAGTTCGAGCGCATCGATTGCACCGTGCAGATCACGTTCCTCGAGGCGCTGTCGCTCACACGGTTTCGCGCGAAGCTGGTGATAGCCAGTCGCCGCCCGATATACGGCACCACGCAGAGCTCCATCATCCTGCAGATCAACGACGACGGCTGGGTCTTCAACTACCCGCAGGGCACCCCCCTGATTTCTGATCCCGATCGGTTCGATGAGCTCTCGTCAGTGCTCGACTTCTATGCGTACATCGTCCTGGGATACGACTACGACACGTTTGCAGAGTACGGAGGAAGTGAACTCTTCGAAAGGGCGCGCCGTGTGGCCGATCTGGCCAAGACGGGAGGTGCGGTAGGCTGGCAGGACCTCGGTGCGGACCGCAGCAGGGCCCGGCTGATCGGGGAGCTGCTCGATCCGCGGTACCGGCCGATTCGTAAGGTGTACTCTTCGTACCACCTCGGCGGCCTCGACCGCTTCGTGCAGGAAACGGACGTTGCCCGCAACTCCGTTCTGGCTTCTCTCGAAGAGCTCAAGCCGCTGGTCGACGTCAACGAGCGGTCCTACATCGTCGACCTGTTTTTCTCGTCCAAGTATCGCGAGCTCGCCAGCATCTTCGAGAACTCGACCCTTGCTTCGCAGGCGTTCGACGTCCTGGCCGAGATGGACCCGGCGCATCTGTCCGACTACAACAGCATGGTTCAATAGGCCGCCGAACCATGCGCGGCACTAGCGCAGTGTCGACTCGAGCTCGGTGGCCGCGTCCGTTCCGGCGTCGCGGTATTTCACGATGACGGGACAGTACGTAGACAGTCCATGCTGCCTGCCAAAGGCCGACGGAAGACTGCGGCTGCCGGGGACGACGACAGCTCCCTCGGGGACCTCGAGTGGCAGCGGGCCGTATCGCTCGATGATCTGCTCGCGTGGCTGGTCGAAGATGCGTACCGAGCCCGATAGTATGACGCCCGGAGCCAGCACGGCTCCCCGCCGCACGATGCACCCCTCGTAGATTCCGCAGCCTCCTCCCACGAAGACGTCGTCCTCGATGATCACCGGAAGCGACTGGGGCGGCTCCAGCACGCCACCGATCTGCGTGGCGGCCGAGAGGTGAACGCCGGCGCCGATCTGCGCACAGCTGCCCACCAGCACGTGCGAGTCCACCATCGACCCCTCTCCAACGTAGGCTCCGGTGTTAATATACATGGGCGGCATGCAGACGACGCCGGGCGCCACGTAGGCTCCCGCACGGATGGCCGAACCGCCGGGTACAATACGCACCTCCTCGGCGATCTCTGTTCGGCGAAGCGGAAACGTGTCGTGGTCGAAGAACCTGAACGTCTCGGTCGAGAAGTCCTCGAGCTCGCCGAGCCGGAATCCCAACAGGATGCCCTTCTTGACCCACTCGTTCACGTGCCACTCGCCGTGCTCGTCGCGCTCCGCGGCCCGGATCGCGCCCTCTCCCAGCTCCCGGCGGAATGAGTCGTATACCTCCAGGCCTCGCTCGCGACGCAGCTCGTTCTCCGGTAGATCGTAGTACTCGTTGATGCGTGCCCGAAGCTCACGGATCATGGGGACACCTCGTACTGATGAGTGGGGTCACAATCTAGTCAGTTCGCGGTTCACATGTGATGAATCGACGATTTCGCAGTGGTCGATGGCCTCAACCTGCCGGATGGCAAGGCCTCCATTTTTCGTCTACGAGTCGTCGCCCGGATAGCGCTGCCCCAAAAAATCTCCGGCGTGGGCCTAAACCGGGATTGATGCTTCACCGATACAAGCATTTAGGGAGCTCACACAGAACCGCCAGCCGGGTGTTATCGACGAATGACGTTGCAGTCCCAGGCCATAGCGACAGGCGTGCTAATCCTGCTCCTGACACCCAGGGGTCTAAAGGACGGCGACGTGCCTCCCGTCCCGGTACCGCCGCCGCCGTCCCTTTCTGCCGACCGCATCGACGCATCGGTGCTTCATCGAATCATTCTCCCGATAACCACGATCACGGAGTACAGCGACGGCCGGGTCGAGCACAACACGGGATCCGGCTTCGTGGCCGGGAACCGGTTCTACACGGTGAGCCACAATCTCGACTGCAGCGAGGACACGCCGCACGTCCGAAAGACGTCCTACATCGACGGCGTCCAGGTCACGCCGCTTTACGAGAACGAGGGAGAAGACCTCGCCATCTTCGGAATCCCGGATCCGCTGTGCCGTCAGCATTGCAACGAAGTGACCCTGGACGCGGGTGTGATGCCCGGGCAGGGAGCAAAGCTCACGTGGATGAGGCGCTTCAGGGGCAGCGAAGTCCTGCGGGAGGCCCGCGTGGTCGATATCGCCTGGCTGGGCTGCGCGCCGACCGGCAGCGAGGTTTCGTCCGGATGCGAGGTGGTGCTCGTCGATCGACCTTTCGAGCAGGGAAGCTCGGGATCCCCCGTGGTCGATTCTGACACCGGCCGGATCGTGGGGATCATCCAGGGCAGCCTGTCCGGAGACGGGGGCGAGCTCGGCTTCTTCCGACCGATATCCAGAGTCATCGACCGTGTCTCCGATGACGCGCGACGGCGACGCGGTGGAAGCTGACGACGCGGCTGCGCCTACCGAGTCCGTCGACTGTAGATCGACACGTCGACGCCCACTCTGAACGTTCGCCCGGGGGCCGGCAGTCCGGGCTGAGGAAAGAGCAGCTCATCGGTGAGATTGTCGACTCGGCCGAATACCTCGACCGCGGCTGTACCCATAGTGAGCCGGTAGGCTGCACGAGCGTTCAACATCAGGGCCGACGGAAGGGGCACGAACTCGTTCTGCTCGTCGAGGCCGTAGGCCGATCCCGTGTACATGCACTGTACAAGTATCGCCAGGCCGGACCGCATGTTGTAGTTGAGAGTTGCTGTGCCGAGGTACTCCGGTTTCTCGACGCGCGGATTGGTGTCACCGTTCTCGAACACGCGCGCGCGGATCCACGTCAGGTGGTTTGACAGGGACAGGCTCCGGGCAAGCCGGATGCGGCCTATCAACTCGGCACCGTACGTCCGGCCTCCGTCGAGGTTGACGCGCTGCCGGCGGGGCAGGTCCTCGCCCGCCACGAAGACCGAGCGCTGTTCGATCGTGTCGTGGAATCTCTCGAAGAACACGACGGACTCCGCGCTCCATCTGCTGCGCCGCGTGGCGACAGCGGTTTCCAGCAGGACGGAAGACTCCGGGCGCAGGTCGGGATTCAACAGGAACCTGCCAAGCGCCTCCCCGAAGAGCTCCCGCATCGTCGGGAAACGGACCCGCCGGCCTGCGGACACGCGCACGTGCATGTCGACATCGACGGTGTACCGGAGGCCGGACGAGACGCTGACGTTCGCCTGCGGTCCTGGCGCCGGCTTGTCGCCAGTGGCGGGAGTCGCTGTCCCCTCGAGGGCGGCGCCCACGCTCAGCTGAAGCGGTCCCGCGGCGCTTCGCTCGTACTCCGTACCAAGGCTCCAGAGATGCTGGCGGTACACCAGCTCCGTGACCGTGTTGGCCGGCAGCACTTCTTCTGGTTGATACTCGGTGAGAGCGTGTCGTGACGTGAGGCCGTTGAGGGCCACGCTGATCGTGCCGGTCTGCACCTGCCACATCGCCGCGAGGCGGGACCCCACCGTCAGGTCGCTGTGATCCTCTCTGTCAATGACAGCCGTGTAGGTCTCGGATCCATACTGGTCGATGGACTGCCGTTGCCGCGAGACCCAGGCGGTGTTTCGAAGCGAGGCGCGGCCGGCTGCGACGGGAAGGTCGAAGGCAAGGATCGCCGTCGTCTGCGACCGGCTCGGGTACCGCCAGAACCGGACGCGCGACACCGTGGGATCGAGATGACCCTCCGGCGCCACGCCCTGCTGCCCGTCGACGTGCAGCACCGTTAGCCGGAGCCGGCCGCCGTTCCGAAACCGGCCGGCGACGTGGCCGAAGACATCGAGCAGCTCCCTGTCAGTGTTCGTTCTGGACGATTCGTCTGACTGGCTGAAGGTCAGTCCGTGCCGGTCAGGGAGAGGGATGGCGTCGCGGCCGCTGAAGCCCAGGCTGAGCCCGTAGTCGAGCGTCTGCGAGCTGAAGAACCGTGACGCTCGTCCTTGACGGAGCCGACCGGATCCGGCGGCTAGCTGAAGCTCCGTCAGCCCGCCGGGTGCCGCCAGTGTGCGTGGCCTGAAAAGCACCGCGCCGCCCAGAACGTTGGCGCCGTACAGAACGGACGAGGACCCCTTCGCTACATCAATCTCGCCGACGACGTCCGCGGGTACCATCGAAAGGTCGTACCGTCCGTCCCACGCTGTGTTGAGGGGTGCGCCATCGAAGAAGACTGCCGTCTGGCGGTCGCCCGCGCCTCTAAGGTAGACCATGGCTTCGCCGCGGGAGTTGGTCTGGACGTGCGCCGCAGGTATAAGGCGCAGTAGCTCATCAGCTGATGACGCATCGGCCATCGCGATTCCCGCCAGCGCAACGCGCTGAAGCGTGTAGGGTACGGGTTGCGCTTCCGGGCCGCCCACGACGACCACTTCATCGAGGTCATACGAGCGCAGCGTATCGGCATCGGCCACCGCTTCCTGGGCTCGGGCGTTGCCGGCTCCGACAGCCGACAGCGCCAGAACGACCAGGCCGGTGATTCTTCGGGTCAATGGCGGAAGCAGTTGGTGAGAGGAGGTCCGACCGAACTCGCATAAAATAGCAAAGGGCCGCAGCGTGTGGCTGCGGCCCTTTGCCGAAGGACTGGCGAATGTGTTCTACAGACTGACGCCCAGCTTCTTCAGCGTCTGGAGCGTGAGCTCGCCGATCGCGAGTCCCTCCGCACGCTGGTACTTCATCACGGCGTCCATGGTGCCAGGTCCGAGCTGACCGTCGATCGAGCCGGGGCTGTAGCCCTTCGCTGACAGTGCACGCTGCAGGCTGCGAACCGTCTCGGTCGTCACGTTCGTCTCGCAAAGCACGGGCATCCACTTGACCTCACCGTCCGCAACCTTGACCCGGCGGGTCACGGTCTCGTACTCGGCCGGGATCTCGATCTTGCGCTCGGATGCCGGGCGGTCGACGACCCTGCGGGTCACGGTCTCGTACAGAGGCTCCGTCTTGATGGTCTTGGTATAGACCTTCATCGGAATCTTCTTGGTGACCGTCGTGTACTCGGCCGGGATCGTGGTCGTGCGGGTCTTTGCGGGCGCTTTCAGCACGCGCTTCGTGACCGTCCTGTACTCTGCCGGGATCTCGACGAGGCACATGATCTCGCCCGTCTTGGCGTCGGACTTCGTGATCAGCTCGCCCGATCCGTCGGCTACGGCGTTACCGTAGATACGGCCGGTGCTGGGCCTCCACTCGGTGCGGGCCGGCGAAACCAGCACTCTTTCGGTAACCGTCTCGTACATGGCGGGCGACACCTCCTCAATGGTGTCATACGCCTCTCGGGCGAGAACTCGCTCGGTAACCGTCTTGAATGCCGTCGGGCTGACCTCAACCGTTCCGTCGCTCAGCGTGCGCACGGACGGCTTGACGTCGCCCTTCAGGGGATTCCCGTTTTCGTCGACGATGATAATCTTCTCGCCACCCTCTCTGACCAGCACTCTTTCGGTGGCGGTCTTGAACGTAGCCGGCATTACCTCTACACGATGACTCGCATCGCGCTTCAGCACTCGCTCAGTTTCAGTTGTGAACTTCGGTGCTGTAGTCACGCGGGCGTAGCACTCACCAGCCTTGGCGTTATCTGGGAGGCTGATTGCCTCCTGGGCGTAGACCGTGCCGCTGGCGAGAGCGAAAAGCACGATGGCGGCCGTTGTGTTCCGGAGCATTTTCATTTTCTGCTGCCGTACCTCCATGGTTGTTTCGACATGCGACCGACGAGTCGTTCGTCGTTCGAACCGCCACTCGGCGATCGGGCGTCCCGAGGACAAAGCGCGTTCCGAGGGCCGTGTCTTCACGAAGAGTACACCGAACGGCGTGTCATCAGGCGAGAAATGACCGTGTGGGGAAAACACCTACGCGGGTTTTGTCCTGATTGCTATACACGTTGACCAGCGTGCGTGACAGTTCGGGTGCGGGTTGAGCCGGTTCGACGTACGGTGGAAACCGTTCGGGCGTGCGCTGAATGGAGGAATGCCGGCGGGGCGGCCCTTTCATGGTGGGGGTCATGGACCCGCACAATGTGACGGGAGATAGCTCGCTGCGCTCAGGGAGTCAGTGCGTATCCCAGAGCTCCGCCGAGCAATAGACCGAGGATTCCCCAGAGCTGTACGAACCCGGGTCCGCGCGCAGCCAGCCAGTCTATCATCTCGCGAAACCGCTTTTGACCGACGAGGAGGAGACTGATGCCGGCGAGTATGACGACGATCCCGAGGATGAAAATCACGTCGGGTGCGCGCGATGCGGGCGCCGCGAGCACCAGGGCTGCACCGAATATGATTCTGAAACCGGCCGCATAGTGCAGCATGCGCTCGGAATGACGAAGCATTACGTCCAAGAGCCGTGACGGCGCGGCTATACACACTACGCCGATTGCGCAGATCACGGCACAGAAGATCAAGGCTGGAAGCGTCATCACCTCACCTCAATGGAGCGGCGTGGCTATGATAAGTCGTCCGCCGGTAACATCAACATTCGAACGGTGCGACAGGTCCGCTGCGACCCTAGAAAACGTTTATTACCGCCAGCAGGGCGTCCCGCTTACGGTCCGGATACTTGAAAGCATAGCTCATAGTCGCGCCCGCCGGAACAGCGACGAGCAGGTTGAGGTCGTACGCAATGAGTATGTCCAGGCGGAGTGAATAGCCCCTTTCGGCGCGAGCACTTTCAAAGAAGTCTCTAATGAACTCGCCCGAAAAAGACGTCGCCTTGACATAATCGTCGTCTTTCAGACCCCTGAGCCTGTCGGTCACCTCGCACGGCACAGCATGCAGATCAACGCCGAGGGGTCCGAAGTAGTCTTGGTGAATGCTTTTGCGCTCCGGGTCGTAGCGGTCGGTACCCAGCTCCAATATTGTAGTCACGAGTTCGGTACGACTCAGGTCAGGATGATCCTGCAAATAGATGCCGCGAAGCGCCATCCGTCGGTGTGGAAGGTGCTGCTCGATGAAGCTGTCCAAACGAGCCCCGACAGCGGAATAGTCCGGTCGGCTGTCGATTCGGTAGCCGGGCAAGCGAATGGCATAAACCGGAGCGTACGGCTTCATCCGCGTCACGTCAGGCCGACGAGAACGGTGGATCGACTATGGCGCCGTTCTCGGCGAGGTGTCTTCGGAGCTCGTCGAGGCTCTTGAACAGCGAGTTCGGTTCGAGATGAGACGCTTCAAGGAGGGCAAGCCAAAGCGGATCCTGCTCCGCGCCCGGGTCCGTATCGAGGCGATATGCTCCGGATACAACCCACTCGACGAGGAATGACCGGCCCTGCCGGTTGGGTTCGGTGAACACGGGGCGCAACGGGGTGCCGGATTCGCCGAAGAAAATCACCACGCCGCTCTCGACGTCAATGCCTTCAAACTCGCGACAGGCATCTTCGGTATTCTCAAAGACGAAAACGGATCTGTCTTCCGCGAATGCGACAATCATCCTGAGACACCCTGCCGTTGAACGATGCGGCCCGCTTACTGCGCGCCGCCGGATGCGAAACTACGACACTTGGGCGAACGCAGAGATTTCTGAGACATACGCCGAATCGAAGTGCAGCGCCTCAGCAAGGCGTGCGAGCTCAATCGCGTATGCGGGATTCGCCCCGGCCAGGCCCAACTCCGGCGGCAGGTTGTAGCAGTATGCCTCGACGGCTGAGCCTGTGTCCAACAGTTCGACCTGGACAAGCTCCGGCTCATATTCGCGAACGCTCGGTTCCGAGTAGAGGGCACGAGCTTCCTCGTCGGCGAGCTCCATCACGATTCCATAAGCGCGACTCGAAGGGGATCGAAGTAAGGTTGCCCGCTCGCCGATGTGGATGCGGTAGTCGCGTAGCACTGCTCGCCCGATCATCTCCGGGTGAAGACCTTTCTCGGTGAGGAGAGACCGATTCATGAACAGGCCGTAGAAAAAGATCTTGCTCATTGTTTCGGAGCTCTACTTCAAACTATAGAGTTTCTGTGCTTCCGGCGCCGTCAGTTCGGTCAGTAGCGGAATGCGATGCGGAGCTTCCGTGCTGTACTCCCAGTAGGTGCCATCATCCGCCTGAAGCAGCATCAGGGACTCTTTTTACGTCGACGGTAGAAACTCCCGCACTTCGGGAGCCGGGTCAGTCTCTCGAGTTGCTATTGTGGTAAGCCCCATTTCCTTGAGTGCGCGTCGGTAGTTGTCAATGCCGTAGATCGTTCGACGGTTCTCGCGCGGTCTTGGCGGCGGTGGCGGTCTCCACGGCTCCCACCACTTGACGACGCACGATTCTTCTTTCCGATGTCGCCACAGCGTTATGGCGTAGTGGTCCGAGGGGTTGACATCGTCGGCTGAATCGAGATTGGCCATCGAAACGCGTACACGGTAATCGCCTGGGGTTGGAAGCGGGATCAGTGCGTCCTCGGCCTGACCTTCACCTATTTGAAGGGCCCCGGACTCGCACCGGAGGCTCACTTCAACGATGTGGTCCCATACGTCGAGCTCAGATTCTTTTGGGCGACTACCTCCAATCAGAATGGTCACGGGAACGGAGGTGGCCGTCTCGCTGGCGGTCATCACGACCATGCCGCGACTGGCCACGCCCAAATGGCGTAGTAAGGCTTGCTCGTTCCACAGATCGTCGGCAGAGCCCGTCCAATCCCAGTCTTTGTCGAGGACCAGGAACTGCTGTCCCTCCATAAGGGGGACGCGGAGATTGAATGATTTCGCCTGATTCACTCAGATACTCTCCACGGCAGAAGGGTCTTCGAAGTAGCGGCGCGGAGACCGCCCCGGGTGATGGTCGGTAGGGCGGAGAGGATTGTCAAGCGCGAAACCCGGCTTGTCCTCGCCCGCTACATGCGCGGGTTTAGGCTGCCGACTCCCTTCTGATGTCCCAGCCAGGAAAGACCAGTACTGCGGGATGCACTCTCAGAGCCCGCGCAATCACCTTGGCCCGCTCGACACCGAGGTTGACCCTGTTGTTCTCAATGGCAGAGATCGTGGACTGAGGAATCCCGGTGAGATCCGCCAGTGCAGTCTGGCTGAGGTCCTGGAGCTCCCGAATGATGCGGACAGATTCTCCGACAGAAACGTCAACCGTCTTTCGCGCACGCCTAAACCCTTGAAGTTTCGTACTCATTTGCTTCTGTAGTCATGAGGCGTTACTTCAAGTACAAGCACCCTCAGTTGATTCGCCTCGATCTTATAGATGACCCGATACTGGAGGCCCAGCCGAGAAGAACGGTGTCCTGTCCACTCACCTCGAAGGGCCTCGTCGTGAAAGCCCTTGACCAGTCTGAGTCCTTGGGGCCCTGAGACTTCGACTATGTCTTTCCACTTTTCGTAGCGCTTTAGAACTTCCTGAGGGAGTCGCGAAAGCTTCCGGACGACTCGTCGATGTTCGTAGACTTCCCACATACCACAAATATACTATATCATAAAACGTATATCAATAAGAGGAGGCAGTGTAACGGTTTTCGCATCAGCGGCGCGGCACCGCAGCAGGGTGATGGTTGGTAGAACCATCGAGTCTGTCAAGAGGGAATCCCGGCAAGCACCGCTGTGGGATGGCGCCGCTTCTTCTGGACCAGCTCAGGGCCATTCTGGAGGCTCTGCCGCACGCACGGCTCATTGCGAAGCGCGACCGCGCGCTGCTGCTTCTCGGCTGGGCCGGGGGCTTCCGCCGCAGCGAGCTCTCGGGCATGGACGTCACCGACCTCGACTTTCAAAAGGAGGGACTTGTCGTCACGCTGCCCAAGAGCAAGACCGACCAGCAGGGCGAGGGCCGCCAGGTCTACGTGCCCTACGGACAGGAGGCCGCCACGTGCCCGGTGCGCGCTCTAGAGAAATGGCTGAAGGCGGCGCGGATCAAGCACGGCCCGGTGTTTCGCGGCGTCGACAACCGCGAGCGCGTAGGGGAGGGACCGCTGCACAAGGTGTCCGTCGGCCGGATCGTCAAGCGCAGCGTCAAGATGATCGGCCTGCCACCTAGCCGCTACGGTGGGCACAGCCTGCGGGCGGGTCTCGTGACGGAGGCCGCGAAGCGCCGCGTGCCCGACGCGATCATCATGAACCAGACGGGCCACCGCTCGACCGAGGTGATGGACGGCTACAAGCGCGTTGCTACGGGCTTCACCGACAACGTCGTGACGATGATTGGGCTTTAGAACGGCGTATTACGGAGCCTGCTGCCGCACAAGAGTCTGTACGACAACGCGATCCCTGCCGGGGCGGCTTGACATTCCATTCCGGCCCCGGTATAGTGTCGGGTAATCCCTCGCAATTCCTGTAGGGCCGGGCGGCAGTGGGGACATCTAGAGCGGCCCTCCCTTACATCCAAGGCCCTACAACTATGCGAATGCTACTCGCGGCAACACGCCGCCACCACATCTCAATGTTTGCGCTACTGGCGCTCACGGTTTCCGCACTGTCGATTGCCGCGTGTGACAGTGCAGTCGGGCCAGAGTCCGGCGCGGCTATCGACGACGAAGCTGTTCTGGCCAAGGCCGAAAAGGAGGCCGTGTGCCACAGA
>JBFGEP010000017.1:0-14659 GCA_041580055.1 Rhodothermales bacterium
AACCGGTTGTCTTTTTCTCGGGCGAAGATGTTGCGGCGGCGTGGGTACCGGCCTCCCACGGCCCAGCCGGTTTCATCAAGGACGACTTTGTCGACCCGGCCGCCTTCGGCGGGATGAGTGCCGCCGATCTGCCCGGCGTCATACTCATCAGCCGCATCTGGGACATGCTGGGGCATATCGGGGCGGCGATTGACCAGGACTTCCGCGTGCTGTCGCACGGCATCAACATCTTCGAGCGACCGGATACGCAGATTTCCGAGCGAGCGGAGCTGGTGAACGGCGAGCGGATCTACGTCGCGCCGCGTGCGGAGGTCAGGGCGGGTGCCGTCCTGGACGCCCGCGGCGGGCCGATCATCGTCGGCCGCGGCGCGCAGATCATGGAGAACGCCGTCATCCACGGCCCGGCGGCCGTCGGGGACCGCACCATCGTGAAGGTCGGCGCCCATCTGAAGTCCTGCACGATCGGGCCGCGCTGCAAGGTGGCCGGCGAGGTGCACGACTCCGTCATGCACTCCTATAGCAATAAGTCGCATGCCGGCTTCATGGGCAACTCCTACCTCGGAAGCTGGGTCAACCTGGGCGCCCACACCAACACCTCCAATCTCAAGAACGATTACGGCGAGGTTTCGGCCTTCAACGAGGTGCTCGGCCGGATGGAGAAGACAGGGGGCATCTTCGCCGGCCTGGTCATGGCGGACCACTCGAAATGCGGCATCGACTCGATGTTCAACACCGGAACGGTAGTGGGCGTGTCCTGCAACCTGTTCGGCTCAGGCTATTTCCCTAGGTACATCCCGTCCTTCATGTGGGGAGGCCCGCACTCCGGCTTTGTGACGTACCTCCTCGACAAGGCTCTTACCGTGGCCGAAGTCGTCATGCGACGTCGGGAGCAGAGCTTCACTCCCGCCATGAGGACCCTCCTCGGCGAGCTGCACGACGAGACGGAGGCGGACAGAGCGCGGGGGCCGGTGCGCTGACGCCCTCAGGTTCGTACGCGAATCCGGCTTACGGACCGACCTTCAGGACGAGCATCGTCAGGTCGTCGCTCAGAGCGGTCGCGCTGCCGGTCCAGTCGATGACGGCCGACCGCACGGCATCCAGCACCCCCTGGGCCGGAAGGTGCCGGTTCTCCTTCAGCACCGCCTCCAGGCGATGCTCCTCAAACTCCTCGCCCTCCGGACTCATAGCTTCCGTGACGCCGTCGGTGAACAGGGCGAGCACCTCACCGTCCTTGAGGACCACTTCGCCCCGCTCGTACGGCATTCCGGGCATCACGCCCAGCAGCAGGCCGCCAACCTCGAGCTCCTCCATCTCGCCGTCGGCATGGATCAGCATCGGCGGATTGTGGCCCGCGTTGACGTACCGGAATGTCGTGTCTCGCGCGTCGTAGATACCGTGGAAGTACGTGATGAACCGGTCGGAGCTGGTGTTGTCGCAGATCACCTGGTTCATGTACCCCGTAGCTTCCGCCAGCGGGATCTCCAGGGGCACTAGCGTCCGAAGCGAAGCCTGGAGGTTGGACATCAACAGCGAGGCCGGCATACCCTTGCCCGTGACGTCCCCGATGGCAAGCAGCAGACGATTGTCATCCAGCCGGATCACGTCCGTATAGTCGCCTGCGACGTGCCGGCTAGGCACCGCCAGCATGGCGATCTCGACGCCGGGCGCCGTCGGCAGCACGCTTGGCTGCAGACCCTCCTGGATGACACGCGCAAGCCGCATCTCCTCCTCCAGCCGCTCCTTCTCGATCTGCTCTTCGACCAGGTACGAGTTCTGGATGGCGACGAACGCAAGGTTGGCGAGCGCCGTCAAGAACTCTATCTCGCCCGGCTGGTACGTGCCAGTGAGCTTTGGCCCGAGGCACAACATGCCGCACGTCTCGCCCTGATGCATGATCGGCAGCGCGAGCGCGAAACCTTTCTCCTGGATCCAGCCTGCACCCGCCTGTCCGTTCTCGGCGACCACGTTGTCACGGAGCTCGCAGAGCTGTGACAGAAATTCGGGACCGATCGTGCCGTCCGTCCCCTTGGCCGAGACAACCTGCACCTCGTGGCCGTCGTCGTCACCCTCTTCCTCCGATTTCCGCCGAAGCAGGAAGAGGTGCTTGCGGACCATCATCTGGCCCATCAGCGCGAACGAAAGAAGCTTCACGAGACGGTCGCGATCAACGGTCGCGTTGAACTCCTTCGAGATGTCGAAGAGCGTGTTGAGCTGCTGAACCTTGTTGTCGAGGTTTCGATTCGTCTGCCGGAGCTCCTCGACGACCATCGAGTTGTTGATCGCCGATGACGACATGTTCACGAGCGACTTGACGAATTCCAGCTCGTGCTTGTTGAAGTCCTCGCGCGTCGCTTTCCGTCCGGTCGCCGCCAGCCCGATCTCCGTTCCGCCGAAACGGATAGGCGCGATAAGAGCGACGTCGTGTGACGAAAGAACGGCGGGCATCGCCTCTCCGAGTACGAGGTCGTCCGGAGAGAACCCGTTCAGGTCGATCTCCTCACCCTCCTTCAGCTGGCTGAAGCCTTTGCTCGCGGCAACTACATGATGCTCGTCTGCCTCGCGCTGAATCAGGACGCACCCGCGCGTCACGAACAGCTTGCTCATGAGCGTCAGGAGCAGGTTGTTCAGGATGAAGTCCAGCTCGAGAGACGAACTCAGCAGCTGGCTCGACTCGTGCAGCGCCCTGAGGTCGAATCTCCGCGTCTTGTCCGCCTGTGTGTCGGTGTCCGCCATATGGTCTCAGTCGCAGCGCGGCGCACTACGTCTCGTCGAGATGAATAACCTCTGCCCGCCCGGACACGCCGTCCTCGAGTGAAAGGCGGACGCAGGTCTTGACGCGATGCAGGCCCTGCCGGCCGGCGGCGCCGGGGTTAATAAATAACATTCTTCCCAGTTTGTCATCCCGTTCGATCTGCAAGATGTGGCTGTGACCGCAAATAAACAGCTCGGGCGGATCCGACCGCAGCTCTTTTGCGACCGCTCGATCGTACCGGCCCGGGCGTCCGCCAATGTGGGTCATCCACACTTTCGTCCCCTCGACTTCGAAGCGATCGTGCTCAGGCCACATCAGCCGAATGTCCTGCCCATCGACGTTGCCGTAGACGCCACGGACGGGTGCCAGCGCCTCGAGCTCGCGAATGATGTCGAGGCTCCCGACGTCGCCCGCGTGCAGAATCAGGTCGACGCCTGAGAAGTAGTCGCCGACGGCCGGGTGCAGGTAGCCGTGCGTGTCCGAGATAATGCCGATAAGCATGGTTGCGGTCAGTTGGCTGGACCAGACACTGAAGGTTTCATCCGGGGGGCGCCGGAACAACGGATTTCACGGCGTCGGCGGAGGCACGGATCGGCACAGATAAACGGGCCTCGCCGGAAGCCGGGAAGACTCAGCCTTCCGGGCGCTTGATCTCGGTCATGCCCGCCAGATCCAGAAAAAACGCATAGTCCAGCGCGATCTCCTTGTATCGACGATACCGACCCGAGGCGCCACCGTGACCCGCCTCCATATTGGTCTTCAGCAGCAGCCGGTTGGAGTCCGTTTTCGTAGCCCGCAGCTTCGCCACCCACTTCGCGGGCTCCCAGTACTGGACCTGGGAGTCGTGCAGGCCGGTCGTCACCAGAATGTTCGGATACTCCTTCGCCTCTACGTTGTCGTACGGCGAATATGACAGGATGTACTCGTAGTAATCCTTCTCGTTGGGATTGCCCCACTCGTCGTATTCGCTGGTCGTCAAAGGAATGCTGTCGTCGAGCATCGTCGTGACGACGTCCACGAACGGCACGTGAGCCACGACGCCATGGAAACGGTCGGGCCGCATGTTGACGATCGCTCCCATCAGCAGCCCGCCGGCACTGCCGCCCTGGGCGTAGACACGATTCGGGTCAGCAAACCTGGCGGTGACGAGGTAGTCGGCGCAATCGATGAAGTCGGTGAACGTGTTCTTCTTGTGGAACAACTTGCCGTTCTCGTACCACTGGCGGCCCAGCTCCTGACCGCCCCGGACGTGAGCGATGGCGTACACGAAACCTCGATCCAGAAGACTGAGCCTCGATGCACTGAAGTATGGGTCCATCGAAGACCCGTAGGAACCGTACCCGTACAGCAGCAGCGGAGCCGTACCGTTGACGGGCGTGTCGCGATGGTACACGAGAGAGATCGGAACAGCCACGCCGTCAGTCGCGCGCGCGTACAGCCGCATCGTCACGTAGTTCGATCGGTCAAAGCCTCCCAGCACCTCATCTTGCTTCTTCAGCTCCCTCTGCCGGGAGTTGACGTCGTAGTCGTATACCGAAGCAGGTGTCGTCATCGACATGTAGCCGTACCGCACGGTCTTCGTGTCGATCTCCGGGTTCGTGCTCACATAGGCCACATAGGCGGGCTCGCCGAAATCGAGGTAGTGGTCGTCCGAACCATCCCAGCGGCGGATGCGGATGTTCGTAAGGCCGTCCTTGCGCTCACTCAGCACCAGGAAATCCTTGAACACGTCGAAGTCCGACAGGTAGACGGACTCCCGATGAGGAATCACCTCCTCCCAGCTCGACCTGGAGGGACTTGAAACCGGAGCACGCATCAGCCGAAAGTTCTCGGCTTCGAGATTCGTCCGCATGTAGAAATAGTCGCCCAGATGATCGACCGAGTATTCCAGATTCCTTTCTCTCGGATGGATCACCCTGAACTCGGAGGTCGGTTGGTCCGCGTCCAGAAAGCGGTACTCGTCGGACAGCGTCTGACTGGAGGCTATGATGATGAACCTGTCGGACCGCGTCTTCCACACGTAGCTGCGGAAGGTCTCATCCGTCTCCTCGTAGACCAGCACGTCGTCGGACACCTCCGTCCCCAGACGATGTCTGAACACCTGGTACGACCGCAGCGTGACGGGGTCCTGCCGGGTGTAGAAAAACGTCTCATGATCGTTGGCCCATGCTGCGTTCCCGGTAACCGAAGGAATTACATCACCCAGCATCTCGCCGGTGCGGAGGTCCTTGAAGTTCACCGTGTAGAATCTTCGGCCCACCGTGTCCACGGCGAACGACATGATGTTCTCATCTTCGGTTGTGGTGACGCCGCCGACCTGGAGAAACCCTCTCCCTTCAGCCAGTTGGTTTACGTCCAGGATCACCTCCTCCTCCGCCTCCAGCGAACCACGCTTGCGGCAGTAGATGGGATACTCCTTGCCGTCTTCATAGCGGACATAGTAGAAGAATCCGCCCTTTCGATACGGGACGGTTGAGTCGTCCTGCTTGATCCTGCCCTTGATCTCGTCGAACAGGGTCTGCTGCAGGTCCTCCGTGTGCGCCATCATCGCGTCGAGATAGGCGTTCTCCGCCTCCAGGTATTCGATGACGGCCGGGTTCTCTCGCTCCCTCAACCAGTAGTAGTCGTCGCCGCGGACTCCGCCGTGCTCCTGGAACGTCGTCGGCTGTACCCGAGCGACCGGAGGTTCAACGGTCTGCGCCCTGCCTTCCGGCGCGAAGCCGGCAAGTACGACAACCAGGCCGCAAAGCGACCAGTGCAGATAGCTCTTTTTCATGATTCCTGTGCTTGATTTCGACCCTGATGGATAGCCTTTCGCTAGAATTCAAACTCCTCGCCCGGCGCGAGGACGCGTGGCACGAACCCCGCTTTGCGAACCGAATCGGCCCACCGCTGCGTGTCGACCGCGATGAGCGGGAACGTGTTGAAGTGGATTGGAATCGAGACGTTGGGGCGAATCATCTGGATCGCCCGGATGGATTCGCCCGGGCCCATCGTGAAGCAGTCGCCAATCGGCAGAAGGGCTACGTCCACGTCGTGGTCCTGTCCGATCCACTCCATCTCCGCGAACGGACACGTGTCGCCCAGGGCGTAGATGCACTTGTCATCCGCGTGGATGATGTAGCCGTTCGGGTTTCCGCCGTAAGTGCCGTCCGGGAAGGACGACGAGTGGCGCGCGTACGTCTGGAATACCTTGCCCCAGCCGAATCGCCACGATCCGCCCGTGTTCATCGGCTGGACCGCGCTGTGCCCCTGGCCCTGGACGTACTGCGTGATCTCGAAGTTCGCCACCACCACGGCACCACTTCGTTTCGCGATGGACATGGTGTCGCCCCAGTGATCACCGTGCGCGTGTGTCAGAAGGATGACGTCGGGGTTGAGATCGTCGGGTGATACCACCCCTTGCGCGTGGGGATTGTCCGAGAGGAACGGATCCACGAGAATTGTCGCCCCTCGCGCCTCGAGCTGAAAGGCAGAGTGGCCGAAGTATGTCAGTTTCATGGCCCCATTCTCCGGATTCTGGGCGGTGGACTCGAATCCCGGGCAAGATACTGGCCCGGGTCGGGCAGGACAGGCAGCGTCAGGATTGCCCCGACACGTGATCCGGAGGAAACAGCGTGCTACCGCGTCAGGGTGATCGTCCGGGTGCTGACGCCCTCATCGGTCTGCAGGCGCACGAAGTAGGTGCCGCTCGGGAGGTCACCGGACTCGAAAGGCACTTCGTGCGTTCCCGCGCTGGCCTGTCCTTCGTACAGGAGCGCGACCTGATGGCCTGACAGGTCCCAGACCGACACGCTGAGCTGCTCCGTCTCACGCACCTCAAAACGGACCGTCGTGCGACCACCGAAGGGGTTCGGGAAATTCCCGGCGAGCCGGCTGTTAGTGACCGTCGGAAGCTCCTCACCTACGCCGACCTTGAGTGTGCCCGACGGTCGGTTGCCGCCGTTGGCCAGCATTTGCCTGATCCGATAATAGACGACGCCGCCCGGGGGTTCGACGTCCGCAAACGCGTACGAGCCGTGGCGCCCCGACGGCTCCTGGCGGCCGACTTCCTCGAACAGGACGCCGTCGCGCGAGCGCTCGATGACAAACTCCGTCGTGTTTCGATTGCCCGCCTTCCACTCAACCCTGACGGCACCGGCCTCCATGGTGGCCGAAAGATCTTCTACCGGATCGAAGAACAAAAAGTCGGTCGGCTCGCGACGGATCCTGGCGCCCGTCACCACGAGGTCGCGGGAGCTCGACTCGTCGAATCCGATCGCGATCATTCCGGCCACCGGCGGGATCTTCTCGCCCATGCTGGCGGCGATCTGACGGACCGTCCGCGCGGTGGGCCAGAATCGAATCATGTCCAACCTGCCGCTGTAGGCGGTGCTTCGCGAGTCGCTTCGTTCATCGTTCGCCGCCTCGCAGCGGCCGCCGATGCACAGTCGACGGGCCGATCCCGCCGTGGCATCGGTGGTGTGTCCTGTGAGCGAGTCCGCCGGCACGCCGTCGACCAGCATCCGGGTCCAGCCCCGAACTTCGTCGTGGGCGATGGCGACGTGGTGCCAGGTGCCATCCGCGACAGGCCGACGACTCGACATGGACACGTGTCGGCCCGGCTCCCCACGGAAGAACTGCACGACGCCGTCCGGGGCGACGACCAGCTCGATGGGGTAGCCTGTCTCTTCTTCGCCTTCCCACGCGGAGAGAATGACCTCCCCGAGTCCCGTGCTCTTGAACCAGCACTCGACCGTGTAGGACCGGTCGCCGGTAAAAATCGGGAGATCGCGGCTGCGCAATTCGATTCGAGTCTTGCCGCCGAAAACCGCCACGAGGTCGGACTCGTCCAGGCGGGACGGCTCCGAGACCACCTCCGCCCGCATGGGAAGCCCCATTCCCAGTTCTTCTTCGTTCTTCTCGCCGGCAATCAGAGGCGTCAGGCTCCACGCACCGCGGCCGTCGTAGTCAGGGGCCGCGACCCTGAACACGAACTGCGTACGGCCGGCCACCCTTTCCGATCGAGTCACGCGGTAGGCCGCCGCGGCCGAATCGAAGGTCCACGAGACGGGCTCCCTTCGCCCCTGCCGGATCGAAGCGACGTCGACAAGCCGCCAGTCCGGAGGCAGCCTGAGCAGGCCGCCCGCCACGACGTCATCACCCTGCCACTCCACGAAAAGGTTCGCCGGCTGTCCCTCGGTGAAGACGGGGCTGGGCGAGACGAGCTGAAACTGGGCGTCCGCAGGCGATGCAGCGAGCAGAAGCGCCGACGCACTGACGGCGAAAGTCAACCGGCGAATGGTTGACGGCATTGAATTGCGCAAGGGGACCAAATCAGATGCGAAGGTGGCCGCGTTGGTCAAACGGGCTTCGTCCCGGACTGTCGCCGATCGGCGGTACGGACAGAATGATGCGCCGACAGTATAGTCCCGAGGCGAGCGACCTTCAAATGAAAACGTCCGGGTACGGCCTTTCGTATCTTCTGCCGGACATCCCAGCCTGGAGGAGGACAAATCGCATCGCCGCCCGCCGCGCCGGCGAGAAGCCAGCTTCCAGGTCCCGAAAATCGGCTTTTCCGGCGCTCCTCGACATCGGGGCGCCGGCAGCCCGAATCCCATCCACATCCTATGTCGCAGCGTTTTCGCGTAGGCGTGCTGACCGGCGGCGGCGACTGCCCCGGCCTCAACGCCGTGATCCGTGCTGTCACGAAAAGCCTCATTCTGCGCCACGACGCCAAGGTCGTCGGTTTCGAGGACGGCTTCCTCGGGTTGATCGAGCGGCGCATCAGGCCGCTCTCTTATTCGGACGTGAGCGGGATCCTGACCCGGGGCGGCACCATCCTCGGCACGAGCAACAAGGCCAACCCCTTCAACTACCACGAACGCGGAGGAGCGGACGTCTCGGCGCAGGTCCTCAAGAACTACAAGGACCTCGGCCTGCGAGCGCTGATCACGATCGGCGGCGACGGCACGATGTCCATCTCTCACCGGCTCAACGAGATGGGGATCAACGTGGTGGGCGTTCCCAAAACGATCGACAACGACCTCGTCGGAACGGAGCGAACCTTCGGGTTTGACACGGCGGTCTCGATCGCCACCGAGGCGATCGACCGGCTGCACACGACCGCGCAGAGCCACGACCGCGTCATGATCATCGAGACGATGGGGCGCTACGCCGGGTGGATCGCGCTCTATGCTGGAACAGCCGGCGGCGCGGATATCATCCTCATGCCCGAGATTGACTACGACGTCGAGACGGTCGCGAAGATCTGCCGCGATCGGGAGATGGGCGGTCAGAATTTCACGATCATCGCCATCGCGGAGGGGGCGAAGCCGATCGGGGGAGAGATGGCGGTCAAACGCGTGATCGCTGACAGCCCGGACCCCGTCCGCCTCGGAGGAATCGGGTACGTGCTCGGCGACCAGCTTCGGGGGCTGATCCGAAGTGAAGTCCGAACGTCCGTGCTGGGGCATATCCAGCGCGGTGGCACACCCACCGCCTACGACCGCAACCTCGCGACGGCCTACGGGTCGTATGCCGCGGCGATGGTCGTCGAAGGTCAGTTCGGCAACATGGTCGCGCTGCAGAAGAACGAGCTGACGTGCGTGCCGCTCGAGCACGTGGCCAACAAGACGCGAACGGTGCCGCGGGACTCGCCGATGGTTGCGTCGGCACTCGCCGTAGGGACGTCGTTCGGAATTAGCGACATGGATATTAGTTTCAGCAGTCACAAGCCGTCCGGCTCGGTTTCCTGATCTCCCACCGGCTACTCTGTCCGTTGACCACCCAAGACAAGAAATACGTAGCCATCGCTGGCAACATCGGGGCCGGCAAGAGCACCCTCACGGGCTTCATCAGCGAGTACTTCAAGTGGCAGGCGTTCTACGAGCGGGTCGACGACAACCCCTACCTGTCCGACTTCTACGACGACATGGAGCGCTGGTCCTTTAATCTGCAGGTGTTCTTCCTGTCGAGCCGCTTCAATCACCAGAGAGCGATCGAACGGTCGCCGGGCTCCGTCGTGCAGGACCGCTCGATCTACGAGGACGCCGAGATCTTCGCGCGCAACCTGTACGAGATGGGTTTCATGTCCGAGCGCGACTTCTCGAACTATCAGGATCTCTTTGCGGTGATGACCTCCTACCTGCGCCCGCCCGACCTGCTGGTGTACCTGCGGGCCTCTGTGCCCACGCTGGTCCGGCACATCCAGTCCCGTGGCCGCGACTTCGAGTCCACCATCCGGATCGAGTACCTCAGGAAGCTCAACGTGCACTACGAGAGCTGGATCGAGCGCTATGACCTGGGCCCGAAGCTTGTCGTGGACGTCGACGACGTGGACTTCGTGACGCGGGAGGAGGACCGCCGCGAGGTGCTGGGGCGCATCGAGAGCCGCCTGTTCGGCCTGTTTCCCGAGTCCGCCCCGAAGCCCGCCCGCTGATGCCGCTGACCCGCGAACACCGGCGCAGCCAGACGCGGAGCACGGCCATCTTCCTGACCCTGCTGCTGAGCCTCGGACCCGCCGTGCTTTCTGCGGGCCAGCCTTTGGACTCACTGGCGGTCCTGCCAGACACTACGTCTGCCCTTAGAACGGACCTCGGGTGGTCGTCGGCACCCGACGCCATCCCGGCTCGCTCGTACGGATTCGATCTTATCGATCTGCTCCGGAGCCAGCCCGGCTCCCTTCTCTACGACCTCGGTACATACGGCTGGCCGCATGGATGGAGCCCGGCGGGCGTCGCGCCTCACCACGTGGATCTGACCTGGAGCGGTGTCCGGCTCAACGACCTGTTCAACGGCCGCCCGCTCTACTCACTGATCCCCCTGAACTCGGCCGATCCGCTCGCCGTCGGCCATGCAGTCCATACGAGCGCGGTCTCGGTTCGACTGAACACACGGCAGTCGTTCGAGCAGTCCGGCGAGCCGCTGACGGAGCTCGACTATCGCACGAGCAAGGCCGGCCTGCAGAAGGTCTTCGGGCTGCACACGCAGAACCGCCGCCTGCAAGTCGCGGGCTCCTCCGGCATCGTGAACGTCCTGTTCGCGTACGGCGGAGAGGCATCGGACGGCGAGTATCCGGGCAGCCGCGTCAAGAAGGGGCGCCAGGTGTTCGGCCGGCTGAAGTATCTGAGGGATCGATGGAGTCTCGAGGTCGGGGTCCTGCACAACCGCCGGACCGTCGGCGCGCACGGCGGAGTCATACCGCGCGTGGCGGGGGACATCGAGACCGTCTACCAGCGGCTCGGCGCCAGCGTCATCGATCCGGACGCGACGCGAGAGACAAAACGCAGCGACCTCTTCGCGTCATTCCTCCGCGATCCCGGCCGGCGCGGACGGACGTTGACCGAGATCGCCGCAGGCTACTCAAGCCAGAGATCCGCCTACACGCGCCCCGGTGACACTCTCGCGGTCCGGTCGCGAAATCTGTTCGCCAGGCTCTCGCAGGAATTCGCCGGCACATCATATCGAATAGGAGCCGAGGTGATCGGCTCGTCGACCGGCGCCAGCCCGAGGTCCGGCTCGCTCGACTTCGCCGACGAGACCGACGCCCGGGTAACGGCCACCGCGTTCGCAGCAACCCGGTACGGCGGATTTCACGCCTCCGCGAGGGGCGGCATGGAGACCCGAAAAGAAGGAAGCCTCCTGATCGGATCGCTGGCCCTTCGGCAGTCGGCAGGCCCGGCGGTCCTGAAGATCCAGGCCTCGCAAGCCGCCCAGCCGCTGAGCGTCCTCGACCGTACCGGCCTGGGCAGCTTCGGCCGCGCGCTCTCCGAGGCCCCGATCGGGGCCAACCGCACCGTGAGGGCCTCGATGACGCTTGCCGGAGGCCCGTTTGATGTTACGGTTCTCGGCTCCCTTCTCGACAATCCGACGTGGATCGACTACCTCGGTACGGAGGACCCGGACTCGATCGTCGTCCATGAGGGCGACGCCAGCCTCCGGGTCGCCTCCGCCGGACTTGATCTCGGGTTCCGAAGACACGCCGAGCGCGGCCTCTACCTCACGGCGCAACCGACCGTGTTCGGCATGATGAACGTCAACACGGAGCCGCTGTCGAGATACGACGCGTCTCTGCCCGACCTTTACGCGGTCGCTCAAATCGGTGCCCGCTATCTGATCTTCAGCGGCGACCTCGACCTCGACGTGGCCATCCGGGCGAGATACTGGAACGACTTCGTCGGGCGATCGCTGCATACCCAGACCGGCCTGCTCGTACTGCCGACCTCTTCCGCGACGACGGTCAAGGCGTCGACCGCACTCGACCTGATCGTGACGGCTGGCGTCCGCACGGCGACCTTCTTCATCGGCTACGAGAACTTCCTGGCGGGCACGTCGGCGTTGCCGGGAAACCTCCTGGTGCCGGTCTATCCGCTGGCCGATCGACTCATCCGATTCGGAGTGTTCTGGCCGATCCAGAACTGAATCGGCCGGCGGTGAAGCAAATTTGCCGCTGCCCTCGTATGCGGCCGACAAGGACACTCATAATCCCAGTTCGATGAGCAACGCGACGCCGGCGCTGGCCCCGTCTCCCTACGAGCGAAACGCCATCCGGGAGATACAGGAATGGAGCAGACCCGACGAGTCCTGGCTTGGCACGGTCCGCAAGCACGTCTACGATGCCTACAACTTCACGGCCGACCAGATTCGGAAGATCCCCGGCGTGGACTGGACCATAGAGAATGTGGTGTCCGGCCTCATTCGGCTTATCAATGAGATCACTCTCGACTGGGTACCCGCAGAATCGATACTCGAACAGTATAGGACGGCCGGCCACGACATCAGCGACGTCATCGACCTGCGCAGCCTCGATCTCGAGACGGTAGACGCCTCGGTGGCCGGCGTGCGGACCACCTACCTGAGCCTCGCGGGAGCCGAGGGTGCCGCTACCGGCTTCGCCGGCGCTGTGGCTATACCCACCGATATCGTGGCGCTGGTCGCACTCAACCTGCGGGCAACCGGCGAGTACGCGACACACTACGGCTTCGACATTTCGAAGGACATCGAAAGGCTGTACGCCCTTTCGCTGCTCGATCACGTGGCGGAGCCCAGCACGAAAGCGAAGGACGTCGCGATGTCGCCGGTCGTGAAGCTCACGAGCCGCATGGCCCGGATGCAGGCGATGGAGGTCATCGAACAGGTTGCGCTGAGCAAAGCGGTCGCCCGGATCGCGCGGTCAATCGGGATCCACCTTACCCGTGCCAAGCTGGCGCAGCTGGCCCCGGTGACGGGCGCTGTGATCGGGGGCGGATACAACGTGTACTACACTCGCAAGGTGTGCGACACCGCCTACCACTCGTTCCGCCGGCGCTTCCTGATCAACAAGTATGGCCACCACGTCGTTGACGGCGAAGTCGAGGCAGCGCCAGACTCCTAGCCCCTCGTGCTGGCGGTTTTTTCGAGGATGCAGAAGAAGAAACCGTCCATCACATCGTCGGGCACGATACGCCGTGTGTCCGCGAGCACCGATGCGAACTCGCGGCCGTCCCACGTCGTCAGTCCGGACCGGAGGTGCGGCGAGTCGAATTCCGGTGGAACGATCCGCAGTGCGTCCGAGAACTTGTTGAGCAGCCGGTGAATCACGACTTCGTTTTCCTCGGGCGCGAACGAGCACGTGGAGTATACCAGCCTACCGCCCGGCCGCAGACAGTGGATCGCGGAGTAAAGAAGCCTTCTCTGTTTTCGTGACATCTCCCTCACCTTCCTGAGACTCCAGTATCTGGTGGTTTCGGGATCGTCGGCTCGAAACCGCCCTTCGCTTGAGCAGGGGGCGTCCAGCAGGATCCTGTCGAAGTGCTCGGGCCGGTGTCTCCACGTTGTCGTGCCGTCCTGAAAGAACGGCCTCACGCACTCGGCGCCGAGGGCCTGCATGTTGTCGCGGAGCTTGTAGTAGCGCGAGCGCACGGACTCGACGGCCGTGATGCGTCCCCTGTTGTCCATGAGGCAGGCCATCTGGTGGGTTTTGCTGCCCGGCGCCGCTGCGAGGTCCAGCACCTCGTCGCCGGGCTGCGGATCGAGCGCCAGCGGCGGGATCATGCTCGACGGGTTCTGCACGTAGATGCGGTGGCCGCGCGCGGCGTCGCTTTCCAGCAGGGTCTGTCGCTGTCCGTGGTCCACGACTCGGGCACCGGGGACGTCGGGTAACGAATCCGGCGCTAGACCGGCCGCCCGGAGCTCGTCCAGCACGGATTGCGTGTCGGCGGCGAGGGTGTTTACGCGGAATGCGGTCCTCTTGGGCCGCGTAAAGGACTGCACGGCCGCCTCGAGGTCCGACGGCGCCACGATTCGGCGCAGTCGCTCCACGAACCCTTCGGGGAGCCCCTCCGGGCCACTTTCGGCCCCGTTTGCCTCAGCGTAAGCGTTTGGCGGTATCACCGGTTTCCGGGTCATCCTGCAGGCGTGTCGGGCCTCCGCCCGGACAGAGATTAGCAAACTTTGTGGTATCTTTGGCTGCCATTCTGCACCGCCGATTCGGGCTTAAGAAAGGTGCAAAAACGCTCGATACAAGGACATGTGAGCGGTCGCTCATTAGTGCGCTCGGCCATGCCGACATATCTTGAGTGGCAAACCTGAACCTTCATGAGCAGTAGCCGAAGCGACGAGGTTATTCGCTGTTCCTTCTGCGGCAGGACGGCGCACGAAGTAACCTCAATGGTCGCCGGACCCGATGTCTACATCTGCGACCGGTGCATCAACGATGCGGCGGGAATCGTACGCAGTGACATCGCCTCGTACCAGAGTACGGTTGGCAGCTCACGAGGTTCGACCCGGAGAGGATCCGCAAAGAGGCGCCTCACTCCCCACGAGATAAAGTGTGCCCTCGACGAATACGTCATCGGCCAGGACCAGGCCAAGAAGGCGCTCTCGGTCGCCGTCTACAACCACTATAAGAGAGTGGACGCCGACGACTACGTGCACGACTTCGAGGAT
>JBFGEP010000018.1:0-14657 GCA_041580055.1 Rhodothermales bacterium
GTCAAGCCGAGGACAAAGACGAGGATGCTCGCCACGGCTATCATCAACCGGCTGCGCATCGCGATCGTAGCGACGCGATCGAGCGAGAAACCCATGTGGAGGGTGCCGACCGTTCTTCCGCGAGCGATCACGGATCGGCGAGCACGATAGACGGTCCGGTCCCCGGAGATTCCGCCGGGCATCCTGAACTCGCCCGGGACGACGTACACATCCGGCATTCGATTGAACTCCGCGACGACCTGTCCTTCCAGGTCGGTGACGTACGAATACACCAGGTCGTCGATCTGGGCCGCGCCGTTCAGAATGATGAGCGCTTCGCCGGGGTCGTGCAGATCCGTCGAAGAGCCGATGGCGAACGCGGTCATGTCCGCGATGCTTGCTGCCTTGTCGACGAGCGCGCTCTCCGCCTGCCGCTCCATGCGAGGAGGGAAGAACATGAAGATCGACAGGGATATCGCCGCCATGAGCCCGAACGTGAAGACCGTGAGCTTCGCACGAATCGATCTTAACGGCCTCGGAATGGTCGGAGCCAGTCGCCCTATGATGCCCGGTCCGCTCAAGGCATGGATGTGGAGAAACGGTCGATGCCGGTGCCCGACTCGCACCATGAATGCACGTCAGGATCGCGCAACGGATTGACCGCAGGTTTGTTTGGCGCCAATTTCGCGTAGTATCGGCCAACGGCGGCTGCGGTTAACGGTGGACAGCGAACCGACGCAGCTTCGTGCTTCCTGCCAGAGGGATGCGGATTGACGGATATCGGCCGTCGCGGCCGGAGAACTTATCCGGGAACGGGCCGTCTACTGCCGCTCCTTTCGCTACAAACTTCGCGAGCCACCAAACGTGCAGCACCGGCCGGGACGCAGCCCACTCCTGGGCGTGCTCTACCTCGCAGTTCTCCTGGCGGCTCTGGATATCGCTATGGTCGGGCCGGCCCTGCCGGCGATTCGCGACCACTTTGCCATAGATGAGCGTGCGGCGGCCTGGACGCTCAATGTGTTCGTCCTGTTCAATCTCCTTGGCGTTCCGCTGATGGCGAAGCTGGCGGATGCCGTTGGCAGACGCCTGGTATTCCTGGTGGACGTGGGCCTGGTGGCCGTTGGCGCGATAGTGGTCGCGGCCGCACCGTCGTTTTCGGTACTGCTCATCGGTCGCGCTCTCCAGGGGGCCGGAGCAGCCGGCATATTCCCGGTTGCCAGCGCGGTCATCGGTGATGAGATTCCGCGCGAACGGCAGGGTCGCGCTCTCGGAGTGCTTGGTTCTGTTTTCGGCGTCGCCTTCATCGTGGGACCGGCGCTCGGCGGCATCCTGCTGAGATATAGCTGGGAATGGCTGTTCCTGGCCCCTCTGCCGATTGCGGTCATCGCGCTCGTTCTCGGCCGGCGTCACGTGCCGGTCACGCGCGGCGGCGTGCCGCTCGCAGGCTTCGACCTTCGCAGCCTCCTCCTTCTGAGCGTCTCGCTCGTGGCCCTGGCAGTTGGCACAAACGGTGTCGATTCCGCCGACTTCGTCGCGAGTCTGGCGAAGCCGCGCGTGTGGGGAGGCGCCGCCGTCGCCCTCGTTTTCGGGTACCTTACGGTGAAGACGGTTCGCGCAGCGGAAAACCCGCTGCTGCCACGCGAGGTGTTTGCGTCAAAGCAGGCGCGACTGGCGGTGGTCTTGACCGTGGCGGCCGGATTCTGCGAAGCCGTGCTGATCTTTGTCCCGGCGCTCGCAGAGGTCACCTTCGGTGTGACGAAGTCTGTGGCCTCGTTCATGTTTCTGCCGCTGGCTGCCGCTGTCGCGGTAGGTTCACCACTTTTTGGGTGGCTGCTCGATCGCAAAGGCCCGAGGGTATCCGTCTCGTTGTCGACCGTGTTGCTCCTGTTTGGATTGCTGTCGCTCGCACTTCTCGAGACGCGGGCGCCGTTCTACGCCGGCTCGGTCATGGTGGGCGTGGCGCTTGCGGGCCTGCTCGGATCGTCGCTCAACTACATACTGTTAAGGGAATCGAGCGTAAAGGACCGTGTATCCGCGCAGGGCATCATCACCCTGGCCCTCAACGCCGGCCTGCTGATCGGAGGGGCCATCGTGGGTGCGCTGGCAGCGTCGGGCGAAACGCGCCGAGCCGGTTACCTGACAGCGTTCTTGCTTGTTGCAGGGCTGAGTGTGATAATGTTTACGCTGGCGCTACAATTGCACTCACAGCCGGCAGACCGCACCGAGTGACGCGATTCCCAGACCCGCACTGCGACCCTAGTCGATCTCCGCAGGTATCCTTTTCGACTCGGCCGTCCAGTCAACCACCTTCTCTGCCAGGAGTCCGAAGGATACAATCGCGATGATCTCGGCGACGAGCCGGAAAGCGTAGTTTCGCACGGCAAAGCGGATGAGTCGTGGCAGGACGAAGATGACCGCCAGCGACCCTGTGAAGCCGATGAGCCAGCGTGCCGTTGCGCCGGTCATACCTTGAGTGGGATCCAGTCTCGTAGACATCGTTGTGCTCGGCAAAGTGCCAGTTTCATCCCGCGCGCGCTCAGGACGGGGGCGTCTCGCGGACCGCCAGTTGGCCGCAGGCCGCATCGATGTCCTGACCGCGGCTTTTCCGAATCGTTACTGTCAGCCCCTTTTGTACGAGGGCTCGGACAAACTGGTTCACCCGGTCCTCCGGCGTTCTGCTGAACGGCAGCCCGGAGACGGGGTTGTACATGATCAGGTTGACCTTGCTCGGAATCCATCTGGCGATCCCGGCAAGAGCCTCAGCGTCGGCGTTGCTGTCGTTCACGCCGTCAAACAGGCAGTACTCGTAGGTGACGTCTCGTTTCGTCTTTGACCAGTAGTATTCGAGGGCGTCCTTCAGAGCCGCGAGGTCGGTCCGGGCGGCGCGATTGACGGGCATGATCGCGCTTCGCTGTTCGTCCGTCGGCGCGTGAAGCGAGACCGCGAGGCGGACGCCCGGGTCGTCATCCCCCAGCTGGCGTATGCGTCGCGAGATGCCGACCGTCGAGACCGTAATTCTGCGCGGCGCGATGTCGAGGCCCTTCGGGTCCACGATCGTGCGGATGGCCTTCAGCACGTTCGGGTAGTTGAGCATCGGCTCACCCATGCCCATGAAAACGATATTCGTCAGCCCGCGGCCATGGCGCTCGGTCGACAGACGATTCATCGTCCACGCCTGGTCAAATATCTCTCCCGACGTCAGGTTCTGCTGAAAGCCCATCGTCCCGGTGGCACAGAAGGCGCAAGCCATCGCACATCCCACCTGGCTTGAGACGCACGCCGTGAGGCGTCGGACCTCGGTGCCTTCGAGGTCGGGAATCAGTACCGACTCGACGTGCCTTCCTGATTCCAGCCGGACAAGGGCTTTCACAGTGCCGTCCTCGGATGTCGACAGCGCTTCGACCTCTGCGCATCCGATCCGGTAGTCGCGATCGAGTTTGTCACGCAGCGAAACCGGAAGGCTGGTCATCTCTCCGAACGTCCGCGCTCCCTTGCCGTAGATCCATTCGAAGATCTGGCGCCCGCGGTAGGGGGCCTCACGCAACTCTGTCGCCAGGCACTCCAGCTCGATTCGGTCAAGCGTCTTCAGATCGACGGCTTCTTGCGCGGTTGAGGTGGTCACGCCAGTCGTTCGGTGCCGTGTGATTTGATCTAGTACTCCGCTGCCTGGCCCGGTACGGCCACGGACGTGTGCAGCTGGACGATCACCCAATCGTCACCGCGTTTCTCCAGCCCGCCGGTGAGGCGCAAGCCTTCAAGACTGACGGGGTTTCCCTGCGCGATTAGAAACAGATCAAACTCTTCCGAGAACCATGCGCTCTCTGCGTTGGCTCCGAGCTTGATGACGCGGTTCCGCACGTTGAACTCTACGTTCTCGAACGAGGCGAACTGGCGTCTGCGGAGCTCCGCGTACGTCTCGTAGCCCACGATCTGCTCGGCGGCGTCCGTGCCGACGACCACCAGGTCGGCGTCGTTCGCTACGATCTCCGCAAACGTCTGCATGTCCTCGTCCTCCCACATCCGGCCGAACCGGTCCACGACCTCCTCGACCTCGGCCCGCGCGGACACGATCTGCTCGCTGCTCGGAGCGGCTTCGGGTATGCCCGACTGCTCGGCGGGGCGGCAGGCGACGACCGCCAGTGACGCCACCACAACGGCTGCCCGGAAGGGGACTCTCAACAACGCGGCGTGCATCGAGGCACCTCTAGATGATGTGATCCACCACGATCGACAGTACGAGGAGTGGAATGTACACGACCGAGGCCTTTAGAAGTCGCCGGGCATCGGCGTTGGTTCGCGTGGTCCAGAACCGGACGGCCGGCTTCACGAACAGGATGCCCGCCGCAACGCACGCGAACAGGTACACAATTCCTGTGGACGGATCCGCCGCCAGGGCCAGGCTCAGGCCCACGGTTGCGAGACAGAAACCAAGAGATAGCGCGGCGGTCGCCGTTCCGTCACCGTCGAATGTCGGCAGCATCGCGAAGCCGCCGCGTCCGTAGTCCTTCCGGTACATCCAGGCGAGCGAGAGGAAGTGCGGCATCTGCCAGCACAGGAGCACCCCGAAAACCAGCCAGGCTCCAGGACCGGAGATCGAGTTCGTCGCAGCCGCATATCCCCCGATGGCCGGCAGTGCGCCGGGTACCGTACCGACAATCGTGTTGAGCCAGGTTCGCGACTTCATCGGAGTGTATACGAACAGGTACAGCCCCATCGAGAGTGCGGCGAGGACGGCCGTCAGCGGATTCACGAGGGGGCACAGTATGGCGAGGCCGGCGGCCGACAGGATGACCCCGAAGTTTCTGGCGCGTTCCGCCGGGACGCGACCGGCCGGAATAGGACGGTTGTACGTCCGCTTCATCTCAAGATCGCGGTCGCGCTCGAGATAGTGGTTCAGCGCGCTGGCGCCGGCCGAGCACAGCGCCACGCCGAAGAGGGTTATTGCCAGTGCGACCGCGTCAACGCTCGTCGGGCTGCCTACCAGAAATCCGGCCAGCGCCGAGAGCACCACCAGCAGGGTGATCTCCGGTTTCGTCAGAACCAGGTAGTCTCCGACTCGTCCTCCGGCGAGCGAGCGGGAGAGACGAGCGGTGCCCGTCTGCTCCGCAGCGGATTCCCGGGTGAGGGTGGGTGCGGGTGAAAGGTTAGCGGGCATGCTTTGTCGTTGGAAGAATCTATGCACTTGCGGCGAGCGAAGAGACACCGTCTCCCGTGATCGAAACCGGAGACGAGCTCACACTCATTCGCGTCGCCCACGCGCTGAGAACGGCCGCACTCGAAAAAAGCAGCGCACCGACGACCATGTGTGATGTGTTTGCTACCACCTGAAGGTTGCTGGGCTGGGTGACTCCGGCCTCATCGAGCAGAACGAAGAACGCGGTCAGTCCGAGCATGAACTGTATGACGAGCAGAGCGAGCATAGCGTCTCGCGACTTTCGCAGCGGTGTCACATCCTGGAATGACGTATGCACCCGATACGCGGCGGCCAGCACGAACCCGACGACGACGAACGCCCAGAAGATGTGGAGGCCTGCCAGTCCCAGGTCGATGCCCGTTCCGGGGTGGCGGAGCAGCGCGCCCAGAAAGACCTGAATGAAAAGCGCGACCGCAGTCAGGACGGCGAGCCGGGATAGCGGTCTCACCGGCACCGATGGCGAGCCCTCAAACTCCAGCCACGATTTCGACGTGAAGACGGTCATGCACGCGAGGGTCCCAAAGAAGATCTGTGCGACGCACGCGTGGACCACTGCCAGGTCCAGGGAGACCCAGACCACTCGCAGCCCGCCCAGGAAACCCTGCAGGACCACCAGGACCAGCGCGGCGATGGAAAGGCGCCGCATCCATCGCCGGTGATCGGACGCCACGGTCCAGATACTCAGGATGAGCGTCATCAGGCCAACGAGAGCTCCCAGGAGGCGATGACCGTGCTCCGCCAGCACGGGCGTGATGGACCACCATCCGGGCCACGGATTGAACGGATCGTATGAGTCGAAGGAGGACGGCCAGTCGGGTACCGCGAGGCCTGCATCGATGCTCGTCACGAAGGCGCCCCAGCCGAGGAGGAGAACCGTCGTGAAAAGGGCGATAATTGAGAAGCGGTGTCTGGCCTTCATTGGGTCATGCTTGCGCGACGCCCTGGCGGGCGGGCGCGCAAAGATACGATTGGCGACGGCGTACTTCCGGCCGATCCGGGCGGTTCCGGCATCCACGCCGCCTCGCTCCGTCGCGGGCGACATTCCAACACGATTCAAGAAAGCTAGTTTGAGGGACCCTTTTCGCACATGTAGCTTTTAACGCCTCTCGCCGTGGAGAGGGCCTTTCCGCCTCCACTAGCGGCACGGAAACCCGAGGACGCGGATCTTCACCCCTGGGATAATCAAACGAATGCGTACAGGGCCGGCCAGACTCGGTATCGTCGGTTTGACGGTACTCCCACTGTTGGTGGTGACGCTGGTCCCGCTGCGTCATGCTGCCGGCGACATAGACAGTGGCGCGATGGCTCGTCAGCTGCTGGAGCGCATCGGACTCGAGGACGCAGTGCTCGAGCGGGCCATTGCTGAGGCACTGGACACGAGGCCGACGACCGCCGCGGCATTCGTCGACGCCCTGCTCGGTCAGATGACGGACCCAGCGGACCCCGGCGTCCGCGCCTTGCTGTCGCTGCTGGTGCCCGGAGCCTCCTTCGCGCAATTCCTCAACGGGGCCTGGATTGCCGACCTGCGCCTCGTGATCAAGACGGATCGGGGCGTTAGCCCGCGCGGACAGGCCCGCATGCTGACCAAGACGATGGCCGGACAGGTCTCGTCGGTTGGGGCGATGGTGAGCCTGGTCGCACGGAGCGTGGCGCCCGGCCCCAACCTCTTGCGCTGGCAGATCCGCGAGCTTATCACCGCCGACCCGCTCGGTCCCTAGCTCTCACGAGTGTCAGCGCCGGCGCGTGTCGCGACGCGCCTCGATCCAATCTATCGAAAACCCGGGGCGGGGTCTTTCTTTGCCCCAGAGCACAACCAACTCATGCAAGGCAACGGATTCAAGATTCTTCTGACCGCATTCTTCCTGGTGGTTACCGGAGTGTACCTGTGGCCGTCGGTCCAGAGCCTGTACTACAATCGACGCATGGCCGACATGGAGGAAGAGGCGAGGCGCGATTTCGAACAGGAAAACTTCGCGCGCCTGCGCGAGGTGAACGAGAAAGCCCTCAAGCTGGGACTCGACCTGCTGGGCGGCATGCACGTGACGCTCGAGGTAAGGGTCGAGGCCCTTCTTCGCGAGCTGGCGCGCGACACGGATGAGCAGTTCGAGGAGGTTCTCGCGGTCGCGTCGGAGCGGGCTGCGAGAGAAGGTGTGTCGGTGATCGACGCGTTTGTGGAGGAGTTCGAGCTTCGAGATCCGGACGCGCGACTCTCTCGATACTTTCGCAACGACGACGAGGGCATCACCCGCAGGTCCACGAACGTTGAGGTGGCCTCCTACCTGCGGGGCGAGTCGGGCGGCGCTGTGTCGAGGGCGATCGAAATCATCCGCGACCGCGTCGACCGTTACGGCGTGACCGAGCCCTCAATACAGAAGCAGGGCTCTCGCCGCGTCATCGTCGAGATGCCGGGCATAGATGATCCGGAGCGTATCCGGAAACTCCTCAAGGGGACGGCGAGGCTGGAGTTCAGACTGATGGCTGACCCGCAGGACGTGGTCCGATCGGTGCAGCGAATCATCGAGCACTACGAAGAGGATACGGCGGACACCGCCGACGTCGACGCTGCTGCGGCGGACACCTCGCTGGACATCTCGAGCCTTCTCGAAGAGGAGGCATCGGCCGGCAACCGGTTGCTCGAGGTGATGCAGCCGATAGGTCAGGGCGTCATTTACGGAGCGGTTTCGGAAAGTGACACTGCGGCGGTGAACGCGCTCTTGAAGCCGCAGGTGATTCTGGACATGCTTCCCCAGAATATTCAGCTGATGTACACCGCGAGCCCGGAGGGTATCTCGGAGGATGGCCAGGAGATCTACTATCTCCTCGGTGTGCGCAGCGACATCGAGATGACGGGTGAGGTGATCGAAGACGCCCGCGTGGACTTCAACCAGATGACGAACGCACCCGAGGTCACGATGGTCATGAACTCGGAGGGCGCGAGGACCTGGGCGCGGCTGACAGGCGCGAACGTCGGAAAGCAGGTCGCCATCGTCCTCGACGGCGTCGTGTATTCGTACCCGGTCGTTTCGGAACGCATTACGGGCGGGCGATCCCAGATTTCCGGTCTCGCCTCTCAGGAAGAGGCGCAGGACATCGTGACCATCCTGAAGTCCGGCGCCCTTCCCGCACCGGTCGAAATCGTGGAAGAGCGCACGGTGGGTCCGAGCCTCGGGCGCGCGTCGATCCGCGCAGGCTTCATGTCAGTGATGATCGGTCTGCTGATCGTGGCCCTCTTCATGATTGCCTACTACCGGACGGGGGGGCTGGTCGCCGACCTGGCTCTCGTGCTGAACATCATATTCATCCTCGGAATTCTCGCCGGGTTTTCGGCTACGCTCACGCTGCCCGGCATCGCCGGTATCGTGCTGACCATCGGTATGGCGGTGGACGCGAACGTGCTGATCTTCGAGCGTATTCGAGAAGAGCAGTCGACAGGCAAGACGTTGAAGGCGGCAATCGACGGCGGCTACGCCAAGGCCCTTTCGGCCATCATCGATGCCAACATCACGACCTTCTTCGTCGGCGCCATCCTGTACTCGTTCGGCGTCGGCCCCATCCAGGGATTCGCCGTGACGCTGATGGCCGGTATCCTTGCGTCCATGTTCAGCGCCATCGTCTTCACTCGAATCATCTTCGACTACATGGTGAACGAGAGACGGCTCGCCGTCAACTACGGTTGATATCGCAGCGCCACAGCATTAACGGTGCGGCACCGCACCACTATACTCTGATACGATGAGAATCTTCGAAGACATCAACTACCGGTTCATCCAGAGTCGAACCAAGGGGTACATCTTCTCTGGCATCCTGATTACGCTGAGTATCGTTTTGCTCGTCACGCGCGGCCTTGAAATGGGCATCGATTTTCAGGGCGGTATGGAGTTCGTGGTCGAGACCACAGAAGCCCTCGACGCCGTCAGCGTGCGGGAGGCGCTCGCCCAGGATTTCGTGAGCACGCCTGAGGTGAAATCGTTCGGCGAACGCGACCTGCTGGTGCGGACTCTTGAGCAGGGAGACATCAACGAGGCGCAGGGGAAGATTACGAGCCGAATCGCGTCGGCGTTCGAGGGGTCGAACCCGGCCGTCTTGAAGACGGACATCGTGGGTCCCCGCTTCGCCGCCGACCTGAAGCGGGGTGCCCTCTACTCCGTTTTCGGGTCTCTCTTAGTCATCTTCGTCTACATCCTGATCCGCTTCGAATGGAGGTTCGGGCTGGGCGCCGTGGCGGCGCTGTTTCATGACGTGACCATCACCCTGGGGGTGTTTTCTGCGCTGTGGGGACTGGCTCCGTTCTCGCTTCAAATCGACCAGGCGATCATCGCCGCGTTCCTGACCATCGTCGGGTACTCGCTGAACGACACGGTGGTAATCTTCGACCGAATACGGGAGTACTCAAACATATACAAGACAGAGCCTTACCCGGATATGGTCAACAGGTCAATAAACAACACGCTGAGTCGCACCGTGGTGACGTCCGGGACCACCTTGCTCGTGGTAGGCACTCTGTTTATATTCGGAGGAGAGGTGTTGAGGGGCTTCGCCTTCGCACTGATCATAGGTATTCTGATCGGTACCTACTCTTCTATCTTTGTCGCCTCTCCGGTGGTGGTGGAACTGCGGTCCAGAGCTAAGCCCGCCGTACGCCGCAGGTAGGGGCGTGTAACGAACGAATCCTCTTTTTGCGATGAACTACAACGTCGACGAGCGCTACAACGCGGTCGTGATTACGCTCAAGGGCAACGTCATGGGTGGTCCCGATGGAGCCGATCTCCACAACACTCTCCACGAGCTGCGGGAGAAGGGCAAGCACAACGTGGTGGTGGACCTCTCGAAGACGAAGTTCATGAACTCCAGCGGCCTGGGCATGCTGATCAGCAGCATGACGACGATGCGCCAGGCGGGTGGTGACCTTCGGCTTGCAAACGTGGCGGACCGCATTCAGTCCCTCCTTATTGTCACCAAGCTCATCACGGTGTTCAAACACTACCCATCGGTTGAGGAGGCTGTCGAGAGCTATGAGGCGGCGGCCGCCGCCGAGTAGATCCGGGTTGTTTGTCCTCAAGGAAATACCGGACACTTCCGGTCGCACATAGTGCACTCAACAGAAGGTGGCGCGCCCCGCTCGTCGCCTTTTGTTTTGGGCGCGCCCCGTCAACCAGTCTGTACACGGGCCCATGCCAGTTACCGTAGTTATCGGAAGCCAGTGGGGCGACGAGGGTAAGGGGAAGATCGTTGACCTCATCAGTGAGGGCGTCGACATCGTCGCACGCTACCAGGGTGGGGCCAATGCCGGCCACACCATCATGTGGGCGGACAAGAGCTTCGTGCTGCATCTGGTGCCCAGCGGCATCTTCCACGAGGGTGTTTCCTGCGTGATCGGAAATGGCGTCGTGATTGACCCCGGCGCTCTCATGGACGAGATCCGCATGATCCGCAACCTGGGCTACGAGGTTGACGGGCGGCTCCTCATTTCCCACAACGCGCACCTCATCATGCCTTACCACAAGAAAGTGGAGGAGGCGCGGGAGCGCGCGCGCGACGCAGGCGCAATCGGAACTACGGGCCGCGGGATCGGGCCAGCGTACATGGACAAGTTTGCGCGGACCGGCATCCGGGTGGTCGACCTGCTGGACCGCGATGTGCTCCGTAAGAAGCTGAAGATCGCGATCGAGGAGAAAAACGCGATCCTTCGTGGCATCTACGGTGCGGACGAGCTCAATGTGGAAGCCATCATCGAGGAGTACGTCGAGTTCGACCAGCTCATCGACCCCTACGTCACCGACACCAGCCAGTACCTCGGCCAGGCCCTTCGCGACGGCAAGCACGTTCTCGCCGAAGGTGCGCAGGGCTCGCTGCTGGATGTCGACTTCGGAACGTACCCGTTCGTGACGTCGAGCCATCCGACAGTCGGAGGCTGCTGCACCGGCCTGGGCGTTCCACCGACGGAGATCAAACGAGTCATCGGCATCGTGAAGGCCTACTCGACGCGGGTCGGCAACGGCCCCTTTCCGACAGAGCTGACGGACGAGTCTGGCGAACGGCTCAGGTCGGTCGGCAACGAGTTCGGCGCGACGACGGGGCGCCCTCGCCGCTGCGGTTGGATCGACCTCGTCGCGCTCCGCTACAGCGCGATGATAAACGGTTTCACGGACCTCGCCATTACCAAACTGGACGTTCTGTCGGGCATTCCGCAGATCCGGGCGTGCACCGCGTACAAGATCGACGGCAAGGTGACGCAACGATTCCCAAGCGAAGTCCAGACGCTCGAGAAAGCGGTACCTGTCTACGAATCCCTCGCCGGATGGGAAAGCGACATTACCGGTGCCGAGGGCTTCGATGGCCTGCCTCCGGAAGCCCGTCGGTATCTCGAATTCGTGTCGGACTTCCTCGGCGTTCGGATATCGACCATCTCGACCGGGCCCAGACGCGATCAGACGATCCTGCTGGGGACGTCGGAACTCTCGACCATGTCGTGAGCGGTCCGAGATGACGTGCATTCGATTCAGGCGGGGCGTTGCTGGTGAGCGGCGCCCCGTGTGGTTTTTCTGGAACTCGCTGCTCCGGGCGCGACCCGGACGACTCGCATGAAAGCGTACAGGATCTCGGCCAAGCTGAAAATCGGTCTCATCGTATTCGCGACGCTGATAGCGGTGGCTTCGCTGGTGTACACGAATCATCTCGTCAACCGGCTGAAGGAGCGTGAGGAGTCGGTCGTCCGCCTCTGGGCGAGCGCGCTCGAGCAGCTTCCTAAGGCGCAGATGCAGTCCGTGAATCCGTACCAGGTGGAGCTGGCGGAAATCCAGAACCTTCTGCGTGCCCATCCATCCATCGCGGGGCAGGGCGAGGCCGCGGTGCGCCTCGAGGAGCTGGAGCGGGCGATCGCGTGGGCCCAGAGCATGCCCCCCGCGAGCGAGCTGAGTTTCATCATGGACGATATTCTCGTCCCCAACGCGTTTGACATCCCGGCCATCGTCACGGACGCCGGTGCGGGAGAGATACTGAGCTGGCGAAACGTGCGCGGGCTCGACTCCACGGGGGCCGGGCTCTCCCGGCGTGACTCGGTGCGGCTGAGAGGACAGATCGCACGTATGGATTCGGCGCGTGCACCGATCCAGATCGAGATCACCTTCCCCGGGATGCCGGGCGTGGGATTGACCCAGCAGGTGCACTACGGCGAGTCGCTCATGGTCCGCGAGCTACGCCTGTATCCGTACGCTCAGTTGCTCTTCGTGGGCCTGTTCATTCTGGTGGGCTACCTCGGTTTCTCCTACGTGCGCCGGAGTGAGCAGAGCAGCCTCTGGGTGGGCATGGCGAAGGAGGCTGCGCACCAGCTGGGCACTCCGATCTCGAGCCTCATGGGTTGGATCGAGATCGTACAGTCCGACGAGATCCCGACCGGACAGCGTCGGGAGGCGGTCGCAGAGGTTGAAAAAGACGTGGAGCGGCTCAAACGGGTGGCCAGCCGGTTCTCGGATATCGGGTCGATGCCCAAGCTGAGCCTGCTGCCGCTCGATCCGGTCATCGCGAGCACCGTCGAATACATCGAGCGACGACTGCCGAAACATGGCAAGGCGGTGCACCTTACGACGGACCTGGAGCCGGGGCTCAAGGCGCCGCTCAACTCGGAGTTATTCGAGTGGGTGATCGAGAATCTCCTGAAGAACGCGCTGGACGCCACCGAAGGGCGCGAGGGTCGGATCCGGATCGCAGCGCGGAGGGTGGATCGGCACGTCGTGATCGACGTCGAGGACACCGGCAAGGGCATCGACAGGCGGGAATGGAAGAATATCTTTCGCCCCGGCTTCTCGACGAAGAAGAGAGGGTGGGGGCTCGGACTGAGCCTCGCGCGGCGGATCGTGGAGGACTACCACGGTGGTGAGCTGGGCCTGCTGCAGTCGAAACCAGGCCACGGATCGACATTCCGGATCACGCTGCCGACTGACTAGCTTTCGGCTTCCTGCTGTCCGATGCGCGTCTGCAGGTCCTGTCCACTCAGGCCTGTGACCGCGAGGTAGATGCCTGATCTGGACCTCCACACGAGCACATCCGCGGATCCGAGACTGTGCAGATCAAAGTTGGCCTCCTGTTGAATCTGGCGGCGAACGTCGGCGGACAGCGAAACGGAAGGGTTCATGTCCAGGAATCGATACGAGAGTGCGTAGACGGTGATGGCTTCGTCAGAGGCATCATCCACGAAGCGGATCACCGGCACGTGGACGCGCGATGCGATCTCTTCCATTCCCACACCGAGCAGCGTGGCGTCCGCGATCACGGGAAGGCGCGGGCGGAGTCCCGAGTGGGCGTGAAGGAATCTCTCGGCGCGCGCCACGGAGCTGGTCTCGAGGTCCGGGCGGAAGCTCTTTGCGTTTCGGGCGGCCAGTGCGATAACGTCTTTCTCGGGCTCCGAGCTGAGGACCGAGTGCAGGTAGTCCGCCCCGAATCCGACGGCCAGGATGAGAAGCACACCGGCGAGGATCGACGCCAGCCGGAACGAGGGACGTCGGCGCCTCGGCTCCGAGAGCACCGGACCCTCGTGCTGCACAGGCTTGTGACTCGAAGCTCGCTCGGGCCTCGTGCGCGGTCCGGAGGCAGCCGCAACGCGCGCCCGAAGACCGTCTGACACCCGCGGGAAATCGTCCGAGATTTCAGAAAGGACCTGCCGCAGCCAGTCCTCGGGAAGACTGTCCAGCAGCGCGATGCGGGAGGCGGGCGGTGCGTCCGCAAAAAGCTCGCGGTGTATGGCGGCGTGCACCGACTGCGCACGCTTCGCCGTCTCCTCGGGAGAGGATCCGAAGTACAGGCTCAGGTCCTCGATCGACAGGGAGTCAACCTCGGAGAGGAACATCAGCGACCAGTCGCCCGAGTCGAGCTGCGAGAGCGTCCGATACACGGCCGATCTGGCGTGCTCCAAGGCGGCGGCGCCACGGTGCTCGGCCGCCGCCGTCTCCGCAACAGTGGCCGATTCGGGGACCGGCCGGTCCGTCTGAAGTTGTGCAAGCTCGTGGAGCAGCAATTGAAGCGACGTCCGCGGATCGCCCGACATCTTTGCCGCGATGGCCCGGCGAAACGTCTCCTCGACCAACGCCTCCGCGTCCTCGACGGAGGCGGCCGTCAGCTGAGCGGCCCGATGGATCGTCGGGACATGTTCCAGAAATGATTCCAAGTTCAGGCGTGCGGGTCGAGGAAGATTACGTTGACGGCGGCCCCTCGCTGAATATCGAACAGCTGTGCCGCGTTACCGGAGTTGACAGCGATTTCCAGGTGATCCGAGCTGTCGAACAGGACTAGCGGTTCACCGATGGCAACGTCGCCGTACGTCGTGGCCACATCTCTCAGGATACCGTTGCCGACGAAACACTTCATGTCTCGGCCGCGACGGCTCACCTCGAAAGTCTGTCGCGAGATATTTGTTATGCAGTTGCCGAAATGGTCAATGTGGACCACCCAGCCCTGGATACCCTGCTCGTCGTGGAAGGGCAGCGCCCAC